>DYSU01000036.1:0-20899 GCA_020726335.1 Thiomargarita sp.
GCCCAAAATTGGCTGGCCATAGATTGCCAAACCAGCCAAATTCGGGAATGAGGATGCCAACGGTGCTGTGAGGGTGAATCTCTACAGCATCGTTAAGCAAGGCGGCAGGATAATGGGTTGTTTTTTATCAAGTTTTTTATCAGCCATGAGAAATTTCCCCCTTATTTTTAATAAAGTGATTAAAATGGTGTCACCCAACCCACAGCATTAATTCAAAACAGGCATGATACAGTTAAATTCACAACAACAAGCGGCAGTACGCGCAATTGACGCGCCTTTGCTGGTGCTGGCAGGTGCTGGCAGCGGCAAAACAGGGGTAATCACCCATAAAATCATTTACTTACTGGAAAAAGCAGGTTTTGCGCCCCAACGCATTTATGCGGTCACTTTCACCAATAAAGCGGCGCGTGAAATGCAAGAACGCCTGAGCAAACAGCTTAAAAATCAACATAATAAGGTCAATATTTCCACTTTTCATACTTTGGGCTTAAACATTCTGCGCCAAGAATGGGCCACGTTGGGTTATCGTGCGGGTTTTTCCATTTTCGATGCCTACGACAGTTTGAAACTGCTGGAAAGCCTGACCGCCAAAGACAGTTTGCTGGATGAAGAGCGGTTGCAGGAATTGCAATGGCAAATCAGCCAATGGAAAAACAATTTGTCTTGCCCTGAGCAGGCCTTAAAACAGGCCGAGGACAAACAAGCCCATTACCGCGCCCAACTTTATGGCCGTTATCAAACCCAGCTTAAAGCCTATAATGCGGTTGATTTTGATGATTTGATTTTGTTGCCTGTGCAGTTGTTGCAACAACATGAAACCGTACTCAACCGCTGGCGGCAAAAAGTGGGCTATTTATTGGTCGATGAATACCAAGACACCAACGCCGCCCAATACCAATTGGTCAAACTGTTGGTCGGTTTTCGCCCCACAATAACCGTGGTGGGTGATGATGACCAATCCATTTACGCATGGCGCGGCGCGCAACCTGAAAACTTGGCCTTGTTGCAACGTGATTTCCCCCGCTTGCAAGTGATTAAATTAGAACAAAATTACCGCTCCAGCCACTTGATTTTAAACGCCGCCAACCGTTTAATTGCCCATAACCCGCATATTTTTGAAAAACGCTTGTGGAGCGACAAAGGCCGTGGCGATGAAATTCGCGTGCTGGTCACGCGCAACGAAATCCACGAAGTTGAACAAGTGGTGTCCGAACTCATCGCCCACAAATTCCATCTGCAAACCGATTACGCCGATTATGCGATTTTATACCGCAGCAATTACCAATCGCGCTTGTTTGAAAAAACCTTACGGGCGCAAAAAATCCCCTATCACATCAACGGCGGCATGTCATTTTTCGACAAAGCCGAAGTCAAAGACATCATGGCTTATTTGCGCTTGATATGTAATGGCGACGACGACAACGCTTTTTTACGCATTGTCAATACGCCCAAGCGGGAAATTGGCGCGAAAACACTTGAAAAATTAGGCGATTACGCCCATGAACGCCCATGCAGTTTGCTCAACGCCTGTTATGAGCTGGGCTTGCGTGAGCGTTTGCCTGCGCGGGTATTGGAACGGCTGGATTATTTTTCCCATTGGATGGGCGACATGCAACAGCGCGCCAGCCAAGACACCGAGCCAATGGCGTTGGTTGCCGAATTATTGGCTGAAATTCGCTATGCCGATTATTTAGCTGACACGCTCAACGACGACAAAGCGGTCGAAAAACGCATGGCCAACGTCACCGAGCTGACCACATGGCTGCAAAATTTAGCCGAAAAAGACGGCGAAGCCAAAACCTTGGCTGATTTGGTCGCGCATTTGAGTTTGATGGACATTTTAGAACGCCAAGCCGAACAAAAAGCCAGTGACCGCGTGAATTTAATGACAATACACGCCGCCAAAGGGCTGGAATTTCCGCATGTCTTCATCATCGGCATGGAAGAAGATTTATTGCCCCACAGCAACAGCCAACACGACGCGGGCATTGAAGAAGAGCGCCGCTTGGCTTATGTGGGCATTACCCGCGCCCAAAAAAGTTTGACCTTCAGTTATGCCCAAAAACGCCGCCGTTTTGGCGAAGAAGTGAGCTGTTCGCCCAGCCGTTTTTTAGCTGAATTGCCGCAACAAGATTTGATTTGGCAAGGCGGGCAACACAAAACAGACCCTGAGCGCAGCAAACAAAAAGCCCAAGCCCATTTAAGTCAATTGCGTGCCTTGTTGGCGCGCTGATTGAACCCGCTCGTTATTCACTTTCAGCCAAGATAAATCGCCATGACAACAGCAGGTCAACACCAACGCGGTGCGGCCAAAACCGCGAAAATCCCGATCAAAGTGCCAGAAAACCAAACCATTTTGCCCAAACCGCAATGGATTCGGATGAAAATTCCCCACAATGCAGGGCAAATCAGCCACACCAAAGCCCAGTTGCGCCAGCACCACACACACACCGTGTGCGAAGAAGCGTCCTGTCCCAATTTGGGCGAATGTTTTGCCCGCGGCACAGCAACCTTCATCATCATGGGCGATATTTGCACCCGCCGTTGTCCGTTTTGCGATGTCGCGCACGGACGGCCTTTGCCGTTGGATGCCAACGAGCCGCAACAACTGGCGCAAGCGGTTAAAAGCATGGGTTTGCGCTATGTGGTCATCACGTCGGTGGACAGAGACGATTTGCGCGATGGGGGCGCGGCGCATTTTGTCGCTTGTTTGGATGCAGTGCGTCAGCAAACACCACAAGTGAAATGTGAAATTTTAGTGCCTGATTTTCGCGGTCGTCAAGCGCGGGCCTTGGGCATTTTGCAAGCCACGCCGCCCGATGTGTTCAATCACAATGTGGAAACTGTGCCACGGTTGTATGCAGCGATTCGCCCTGCGGCTGATTATCAAGCGTCATTGGCTTTATTGCAGGCCTTCAAACAGCAACAGCCTGCCCTGCCAACAAAATCGGGCTTGATGTTGGGTTTGGGCGAAACCTTGGCTGAAGTTGAGCAAGTGTTGCGGGATTTGCGTCAACACGGTTGCGAACATTTGACTTTAGGCCAATATTTGCAACCCAGCCGCCACCATTTGGCGGTGCAACGCTATGTCACCCCCGCAGAATTTTTGCAATTGGCACAAACGGCCAAAGCCATGGGTTTTTCCCGCGTCGCCAGCGGCCCTATGGTGCGCTCATCGTATCACGCCGAACAGCAAAACGCGGGTGAGCGTGTATGCTGACATTTGACATTCAGCCATTGGATCGCCACGGCGCGTTAAGCCAACAATTGCAAGCCAAAATTGACAATAAAACCAAGCCCTTGGGTTCTCTTGGGCGGTTAGAAGCGGTGGCTTTGCAAATCGGCTTAATTCAAAACAGCTTAAAGCCGCGCACTGAAAAGCCGCAAGTGCTGGTGTTTGCCGCTGACCATGGTTTGGCACAAGCGGGGATCAGCGCGTATCCTGCCGAAGTCACGCGGCAAATGGTGGGCAATTTTCTCAATGGTGGTGCGGCCATCAATGTCTTTTGTCGCCAGCATCAACTGCCGCTGTGGGTGGTGGATGCGGGCGTGAACCACGATTTTGCCCCACATCCGCGCCTGATTGAGGCTAAAATCAAGCACGGTACAGCCAATATGTTGCACCAAGCGGCCATGCGTGTTGAAGAATGTCAAGACGCGATTGAACGCGGTGCGGCGATTGTCCGCCAATTTCAGCAACAAGGGTGCAACACGCTGTTGCTGGGAGAAATGGGCATAGGCAACACCGCCGCCGCCAGTTTGCTGTTGCACAAACTGACCGATTGGCCGCTGGCCGATTGTGTGGGCAAAGGCGCGGGTTTGGATGATGCAGGCCTGCAACGCAAACAACGGATTTTGCAACAAGTGCTACAATACCACGCCCATGTCACTGAACCGCTTGCGGTGTTGGCCACCTTCGGCGGTTTGGAATTGGCGATGCTGGTGGGCGCGTATGGGCAGGCGGCAGAATTGCGCATGGTGTGCGTGGTCGATGGCTTTATCGCCAGCGTGGCGGTGTTGGTCGCGGCCAAACGCTATCCTGCGGTGCTGGATTATTGTCTGTTTGCCCATCAATCGGCTGAACGTGGTCATCAAGCGTTGTTGCGTCACTTAAACGCCAACCCCTTGTTATCGTTAGATTTGCGCTTGGGCGAAGCGTCAGGCGCGGTGTTGGCTTATCCGTTATTGCAAGCGGCACTGTTGTTTTTAACCGAGATGCACTCGTTTGAGCAAGCGGGTGTATCGCATCAATTTTGAGTATTTTTATGTTGATTATCAGCGAAGCGGCAGCGGCTCATATCAAAGCGGCTGCAAAAAAACAAAACGAAACTTTGAAATTGCGCATGGCGGCCACCCAAAAAGCCGACGGCACCATGGATTATGCGCTGGGCTTTGATAAAACCAAATTGGATGACATCACCTATACCCAACATGGGGTGAGCGTGATTGTCGCCCCCAGCCACGATGATTTATTGGCGGGCGCGACGCTGGATTTTGTCGAATTGGCGCAAGGGGCGTTTCATTTTATTTTTATCAACCCCAACGATGCTAATCATACCCCGCCTGACGGGGTAAAATCATAAAAAAAGTCATTAAATCAACAATCGTCGCACATCAGATAAAATAAATTTCATATACGTGGTAAAGCGCGCACCCAATGCGCCGTCAATCACACGGTGATCATAAGACAAGCTCAACGGCAACAGCAAACGCGGCACAAATTCCCCTTGTTGATAAACGGGTTGCATTTTTGCGCGTGAAATGCCGAGAATGCCCACTTCGGGGCTGTTTAAAATCGGTGTGAACAACGTGCCGCCAATACCGCCCAAACTGGAAATGGTAAAGCACCCGCCTTGCATGTCGTTGGGGCTGAGTTTGCCCTCACGCGCTTTGGTGCTGAGTTGCCCCAGTTCTGCCGCAATATCGAATAAACCTTTTTTGTCTGCATCCCGAATCACAGGCACAACCAAGCCTTGCGGCGTATCGACTGCGCAACCGATGTGGAAATATTTCTTTAAAATCAAGGTTTCTTTGTCAATGCCTAAGCTGGCATTGAATTGCGGGTATTTTTTCAAGCCTGCAACCACGGCTTTCATCAAGAAGGCGATTAAAGTCATTTTCACCCCGCGTTGCTCGGCTTCGTCGGCCAAACCTTGACGAAACGCTTCTAAATCGGTGATGTCGGCTTCGTCAAATTGGGTGACGTGGGGCGCGGCCAGCCAGTTTCTATGCAAGGTGTTGCTGGAAATTTTTTGAATGCGGCTGAGCGGTTGCGTTTCAATGTCACCAAATTGAGCAAAATCAATGTGAGGCATGTCAGGCAAAGCAAAGTCGTTGTTGCTGGCGGGCTGTGCGCTTTTTAAGCTTTGTTTAACAAAGGCTTGCACATCATTTTTGCCAATGCGGTTTTTACGGCCTGTGCCTTGCACCAAGCTTAAATCCACCCCCAGTTCACGCGCCACGCGCCGCACCGATGGGCTGGCGTGGGGCAGGGTTTGGCTTTCGTTTTTGGCAGGGGTTAAAGCGGCGGCAGGCGGGGCTTTGGCCACAGGCTCAGGCGCGGGGGGTGTGTGCAAAATCGCGGGCGCGGACACGGAGGCCACGGGGGCAAAAGAGGCGGGCAAGGCCACTTGGGCTTTTTCTTGGGCGATGAGTTCAGCCGTTTCGGCGGTTTCTGCAATTTCCAAGGTTAAAATCGGATGGCCTTCAGACACTTTGTCGCCGACTTTCACAAGTAATTCAGTGACTTGGCCACTGAGGGTGGCGGGAATTTCCATCGCCGCCTTGTCACTTTCTAGGGTAATCAAGGCATCGTCTAGGTGTACCACATCACCCACGGCCACCAGCACTTCAATGATGGCGACCGCTGTAAAATCGCCAATGTCAGGCACAGATAAGGTTTTAATTACAGACATTTTTTGTCCTTTAGACGGTCACAGGATTGGGTTTTTCAGGGTTAATCGTGTATTTTTGTATCGCCGCACTGACTTGAGAGGGTGGCGTGTTGCCTTCATCGGCCAAGGCTTTGAGCGCGGCCACCGCAATATGATAGCGGTCAACTTCAAAAAACTGGCGCAATTGACTGCGGGTGTCACTGCGACCAAAGCCGTCCGTGCCTAACACCGTGTAGTTTTGCGGAATAAAGCGGCGAATTTGTTCGGGATAAGCGCGCACATAATCGGTGGCCGCAATGACGGGTGTTGGGTGCAAGCGAAAACACTGGCTGACATAAGGCTGTTTTTGTTCGCTTTCAGGATGCAAACGGTTCCAACGTTCAACGGCTTGGGCTTCGCGTGCCAATTCATTGAAACTGGTCGCACTCCAAATATTGGCCGATACGTTAAAATCTTTGGCCAACAAATCAGCGGCGGCGATGGCTTCGCGCAAAATCGTGCCAGAACCCATTAACTGCACTTTCAATGCATGGGTATCGTTGGCTTTGTATAAATACAACCCTTTGATAATCCCGTCTTTTACGCCTTCGGGCATCGCAGGTTGCAGGTAGTTTTCATTCATAATGGTCAGATAATAAAAGATATTTTCTTGCTGTTGATACATCCGCTCTAAACCGTTATGAATAATCACCGCCAATTCGTACATAAAAGTCGGGTCATAGGACACACACACAGGGATGGTGCCAGCGGTCAACAAACTGTGGCCATCTTGGTGTTGCAAGCCTTCGCCCGATAAGGTGGTGCGTCCTGCGGTGCCGCCAACTAAAAAGCCACGGGCGCGAATGTCGCCTGCCGCCCACGCCAAATCACCGATGCGTTGAAAACCAAACATCGAATAATAGACATAAAACGGAATCATGTTGATGCTGTGGTTGCTGTAGGCTGTGCCTGCGGCCAACCATGAAGAAAACGCGCCCGCTTCGTTGATGCCTTCTTCTAAAATTTGGCCGTCTTTGCTTTCTTTGTAATACATGAGCTGGTCAGCATCTTGTGGTTCATAAAGTTGACCCGCCGACGCATAAATGCCCAACTGGCGAAACATGCCTTCCATGCCAAACGTGCGCGCTTCGTCAGGAATAATCGGCACAATGTGGTCTTTAACCGATTTATCTCGGGTCAGTTGGGTCAAAATACGGACAAATGCCATGGTGGTTGACATTTCACGCTCACCCCCGCCTTTTAAAAAGCCATCAAACGCGGACAACGCGGGAATGGCCAAGGGTTTGGCCAAACGCTGGCGTTTGGGCAAATAACCGCCCAAGGCGGCGCGCCGCGCTTTCATATAGCGGATTTCCTCGCTGTCTTCAGCGGGTCGGTAAAACGGTGCGTCAGCGATTTGTTCATCGCTGATGGGAATATTGAAACGGTTGCGAAAGGTTTTTAAGGAGTCTATGCCCATTTTTTTCTGTTGGTGGGTGGCGTTTTGTCCTTCGCCCGCTTCGCCCATGCCATAGCCTTTGACGGTTTTGGCCAAAATCACCGTGGGTTGACCTGTGTGTTTGACCGCCGCCGCATAAGCGGCATGGACTTTGTGCGGGTCATGGCCGCCGCGATTGAGCCGCCAAATGTCTTCATCGGACATATTGGCCACCATGCGTTTTAATTCGGGGTATTTGCCAAAAAAATGTTCACGGGTATACGCGCCGCCTTTGGCTTTGTAATTTTGGTATTCGCCGTCCACGCATTCTTCCATGCGTTTTTGCAACAGCCCTTGGGTATCGCGGGCAAATAAAGGCTCCCAATAACTGCCCCAAATCACTTTGATGACATTCCAACCCGCGCCGCGAAACGCCGCTTCCAGCTCTTGAATGATTTTGCCGTTGCCACGCACAGGTCCATCCAAACGCTGTAAATTGCAGTTGACCACAAAAATCAGGTTGTCCAAATTCTCACGCGAAGCCAACGTGATTGCGCCCAATGATTCGGGTTCATCCATTTCGCCATCGCCCATGAATGCCCACACTTTTCGCCCTTGGGTATGCACCAAATTGCGCCCTGCCAAATATTTCATAAAGCGGGCTTGGTAAATCGCTTGAATGGGTCCTAGCCCCATGGACACGGTCGGGAACTGCCAAAAATCGGGCATCAACCACGGGTGTGGATAAGATGACAAGCCGTCACCATCGACTTCTTGGCGAAACTTCAATAATTGCGCTTTGCTCAAACGGCCTTCCATAAAGGCGCGGGCATAAATCCCCGGCGCGGAATGGCCTTGAAAAAACACCAAATCCCCGCCGTGTTGTGGCGTAGGTGCATGAAAAAAGTAATTAAATCCCACATCATACAGTGTGGCCGCCGAAGCAAAACTGGCAATGTGGCCACCCAGCCCGCTGTTCATTTTATTGGCTTTGACCACCATCGCCAGCGCGTTCCAACGGATATAGGAACGGATGCGGCATTCGATTTCACTGTTGCCCGGAATGCGCTCTTCTTGCTCGGCAGGCAGGGTATTGACATAGGCGGTGTTGGCACTGTAGGGCAAATACGCGCCAGAACGGCGGGCTTTGTCAATCAATTTTTCCAATAAAAAATGTGCGCGCTCAGGCCCTTCAGCTTTCAACACCGCACTGAGCGCGTCTAGCCACTCTTGGGTTTCTTCTGGATCAATGTCCATGGCTTCAATCGGATTACTCAAAATAAAACTCCATAAAACGGACGGTGGTGAGTTTAATCAGCGGGCAATTATACCAGATGCCCATTGATATGGCTAAACCCTTATAAACTTAATTAAATCATGGAAATACTGTATCATTGGCAATCGAATGCTTTCAGTGGTTTAGGATAACATTTTTTGCTTTTAACGACAGCCCCTTGTATGCTGTTGGTTTTGATTGTAAATTTTCATGTCTCACGCAAACAAGCTTAAATATCAACAGATTTATACGGTTAGCAGTCCTGAAGAAATGCAGGCGTTGGCTGGCGCGTTGGCTGTGCAATGTGTTTGGCCGATGATGATTTTTTTGCAAGGGGATTTGGGTGCGGGAAAGACCACATTTGTGCGTGGTTTTTTGCGCGCTCTTGGTTATCAAGGCACGGTTAAAAGCCCAACTTATACGCTGGTTGAGCCTTATCAATTTGGCGCGCATAAAGTCTATCATTTTGATTTATATCGATTAAATGATGCAGAAGAGTTGGAATATTTGGGTTTACGCGATTATTTGAGCGAACAGGCGGTGTGCTTGGTTGAATGGCCAGAACGCGGTTTGGGTGCGTTACCACCGGCCGATTTGTGGGTGAAAATCGAACATGCGGGGGCAAATCGTTTGCTTTCATTGTGGCCAAAGGAATGAAGATTCACAGCGGTTATCCCTCTCATTTTGCGTAACTTGGCATATTGCATTGCAAATTGCATGGGCGTGCGGCTGTTTTTCTTGTTTTGTCTCATTTTCCCTTGTTTTTTTAAGTTAGGGGGCTGGTTGCCTTCATTTGTTTTAACTTGGCATATATTTAGCCTGATTTCTGCCGATATATTGGCTTGGTAAACAACCATTTGATAACGGGCTTGTAGCGTTTAAGTGCAATGTTGCCAAAGAACTGGGTTAGATGACGCAATCACATATGAAAAATTATAAGGTAATCATAACAGGCCCTGTGGGTGCTGGTAAAACCACTGCAATCCAAACCATCAGTGACAATCTTCCCATTCAAACCGATGCCAAAGTGACGGATATTACCCGTAAACGAAAAGAACACACCACAGTAGCGATGGATTTTGGTTTAACCCAATTGGATGCCGATACACGGGTGCATATTTATGGCACGCCGGGGCAACAACGCTTTCATTTCATGTGGGGGATTTTGCAAAAGAATGCCGATGGCATCATTTTGTTGTTGGATAATTCGCGCAAATACCCATTTAAAGATTTACGCTTGTATGTCGAATCGTTTAAGGAAACCATTCAAAACAAAGCGTTAATCATTGGTGTGAGCCAAATCAACAGCCAACGGCCATTGGATTTGAACACTTATCGCAATTGGGTGGAACAATTGGGCGTGCAAGCGAAAGTATTTCATGTTGATGTGCGTAAAAGAGCGCATGTGTTGCGCTTAATTAATGAGATTATTCACCCGTCATCAGATCAAACATTTGATTTACTTCAAAATTTTGTTTCTAAACCATTACCGCCGCCTGTTCAACCCACAGGGCTTGATAATTTATTGCCCACCAACCCATTGTGTGACGCAACCAGAACTGAACAATCCAGCATTATTACAGAGAATAAAGTTATGAAAAACAATATATTAGATGAGATTATGCAAATACAGCATATTAAAGGAGTGACGTTGACCAATACGATGGGTGAACAAGTGGCTTCTAATATCGAAGATGAGCAACTGAATGAATTTATTGGCTTTATCGCGGGAATGATGCCTTCGTTTGAAGAAACGGCTGCCTTGGGTTCAATTCAAAGTGTGGTGTTGCGCAGCACGCAAGATGACAATATCGCGGTCTTTATCGAAGAAGAACAGGCCTTGGGCATTTTGTTTCATAAAAAAATGTCATTGCAAAATTTACGACAACAAATTAATGACAGTATGCAATGGGGCGCGTAACGCAGGAGCATTGAAATGAAAAATATCTTAGCAGACTTGGTTTCACTGGCAGGCATTAATTATGGCTATATCTATAAAGACCAACGGGTTTTAGCCACCACTTTTCCTGATGTTTTACAAGATAAACTGGCCAAAGTCGGCCACATGATTGAACAAATGTTTATGACGGTGGATGCGATTGGCCAAAGTCATGATGAAGTTCATTTTGAGTTGGATGACAATTTTTTTATCGCTTATCGCGTGGATAGTGATTTGTTGGTGGTGTTGCTCACTGAGAAAAAACTCAACTTGCCCTTGGTGCATATGACGATTAAATCGGCGGTGAAAAAAATCAAAGCGTTAGCGACTGAGGCACCTTCTGTTGCACCTGCGCCAGTGGCCGCTGTTGCACCACCTGAAATGCCCGCAACACCCGTGGCCAAACCATCGGCCATTTCGCTGGAAACCAAAGAAAAAATGAATCAAATTTTGGCGGTGTTGATTGAGTATTTAGGCCCTGCAGCCAGTATTGTGTTTGATGATGTCAAACAACTTTGGCAACGCAATTTCAGTCCCACACAAGACAATTTAATTGAATTGGTGAAATTATTAATGCAGGAATTGGATGAGAAAAGCGAGCAAAAATCTTTTTTAAAAAATGCGTCCAGAGTCATTCAATAAAGCATCCTTGGATTTTGCCGCTGGTCATGGACTTTTGCCCACAGCAGAGGTAGTATATTGCCTGATGGTTTAATTACTGGCAAAGGAATTCAAGATGTCTGATTTTTTGATTGCACCCTCCATTTTATCCGCTGATTTTGCCCGTTTAGGCGAAGAAGTGGACACCGTATTGGCTGAAGGTGCAGATATTGTCCATTTTGACGTGATGGACAATCATTATGTACCCAATTTAACCATAGGTCCTTTGGTGTGTGAAGCCTTGCGCAAACACGGTGTGACCGCGCCGATTGATGTGCATTTAATGGTTGAACCTGTAGACACGATTATTCCTGATTTTGCTAAAGCAGGCGCAAGCTACATCACTTTCCACCCTGAAGCCAGCCGCCATATTGACCGCTCATTGCAATTGATTCGGGAAAACGGTTGCAAATCGGGTCTGGTGTTCAACCCAGCCACGCCTTTGGATTGTTTAGCGCATGTGATGGACAAAATTGACATGATTTTAATCATGTCGGTCAACCCGGGTTTTGGCGGTCAATCGTTCATCCCCAACGCATTGAATAAATTGCGCCAAGTACGCAAACTGATTGATGCCAGTGGTTTGCCGATTCGATTGGAAATTGACGGCGGGGTAAAAATCAATAATATTCGTGAGATTGCCGAGGCAGGGGCAGATACATTTGTTGCAGGTTCAGCGATTTTCAACACCCCCAGCTATAAAGCGACGATTGATGCCATGCGGGCAGAATTGGCAAAGGTTTGATACTCCCCCGCCCAAGGGGCGGGGAATTTCCACTGCTGACGACATTACAACGTCGTTCATTTCACAGGTTTACACCCTATGCCATCGGGTTTCACTTCTGTTGGCAACATGCCACCCAAAGTGATCGCCTTGCGCCATCCCTTCCTGCCCTGAAAAGACAAGATTTTTGCATCAAATACACGCATCAAAAGTGATATAGACTTTATCGTATGATGCCAGTAAACTGCACCCATGCTGCATTCAAATCAAACCTATCGCATTATGATTGTTGACCGCTCTGAAGTGGCGCGCTCAATCATTTCTCATATTCTACGCAAAAAACTCAGCAATGCCTATATTGTTGATTTTGGTAGCGCGGAAGAAGCTTTAGAACGTTTGGAACAAGAAAAATATGATTTAATCACCACTGCGCTGTTTTTACCGGGTTTAGATGGTTTGGATTTATGTCATGAAGTTCGCAACAGTGAAAAGCAATATTTAACGCCCGTGGTGGTGGTTTCCAGCGATGCCGACCGCCGTTTGTTGCGCGAAGGCTTTTCTGCTGGGGTGACCGATTATTTTAATAAATCATTGGGTTATGAAAAACTGGTGGAATTCATCAGTGACGTGCTACAACGTCACGCGGGGCTGGTGGGCAAATTATTGTATATTGAAGACAGTTTCACCCATGCGCAAAACACCATTCAATTGATGCAAAACCACGGCTTGCACATCACCCATTTGAGCAACGCCGAAGCGGCTTTGGATTTATTGAAACAGCCGCGTAAACAGGTGTTGCAACAATTTGATATGGTGTTCACCGATTTTTTTCTCTCCAAAGACATGAGTGGGGGCGATTTGTTGTATGCCATTCGCAGTCAACTGCATTTTTCCCAACAAGAATTGCCTGTGTTGGTGATAACCATTCCCGACAACGATTGCCAAGCGGATATTTTTCATGCAGGCGCGAACGATTTTATCACTAAACCATTGATTGAAGAGATTTTTATTGCAAGAGTCAAGTCGTTGTTGCTGGTGCGCCAACAATACAATATTATCAAACGCTACAGCCGAGAAATGTATCAACTGTCAACCACCGATGCCATCACGCGGGTGAAAAACAAAAAATATTTGCTCAAAGAAGGGACAAAATTTATCAAAAAATACCCCCAGCTTTGTCTGCTGATCATTGATATTGACCAAATTGAAGACATCAACCACGAAAAAGGCCATTTAGAAGGCGATTATGTATTGTATTTGGTGGCGCAAACGTTGATGAGTTTATTTGCCCGCAAAGGTTTGGTGGCGCGTTTTTTTGGCAAACATTTTGTGGTGTTGTTGCCTGATTATAATTTGGACAGCATTATTGATATTGCTGAAGCGTTGCGCAAAAGCATTGCGGCTTTAGAGCCTGATAAAATTGCCATTACCGCCAGCATTGGCATCGCGTCCAGCGAAGAACGCGTGGATTATCGGCTGGAAGATTTGTTGGTTGATGCTGACAATGTGTTGCGCATCGCCAAGATTGAAGGCGGCAACGTGGTTTGTTTATACACCACTGACAATAATTATTGTCTGTTGGCACGCAGTGATGTTATTGAGCCATTTAGGCAATGAATACAACGCGGTGCAAGTTCTGGCCAGTTTAGGCAAACAACATTGATACCGCATTACACAACCGTAATGACTTAAACAGTGCTTTACGTCATGCAGGGATTCATTTATATTTACACCCGCGTCATCAAGAAACGCGGTGGTGTTTTGTCAACAAAAACCATCCCCCCATTCCATCTGGGCATACAATAATATGGCGAATGAGGAACACATTGCAATTATCAACCAAGGTGTAAAGGTTTGGAATCATTGGCGTGAAACCGCATCCGAATGGGCGGATTTATCAGGTTATGATTTGAGCAATCTCAACCTCACCAAAGTTGATTTTTACCGTGCCAATTTGGTGCGCACCGACTTTAGTCGCAGCAATTTAAGTGGCGCAAACTTAAACAGCTCCAATTTGACCGAAGCCAACATGTCCAACGTCAATTTAACCCGCGCCAATTTAAATGAAGCCAATCTCAGCGAAGCTTATTTGGCCGATGCCACATTAATTGATGCCACCCTCAGCGAAGCCAATTTGTCCAAAACCTATCTAATTCGTTGTTTTTTATCCAGTGCCAATTTCACCGAAGCCAATTTATTTCGCGCCAATTTATTTGAATCCGATCTATTTCGTGCCAATTTCAGCTCGGCCAATTTATTCAAAGCCAATTTCACCGATGCCAATTTGATCGAAAGTTTTTTCACCAATGCCGATTTATTTCGCGCAGTGTTCAAAGGCGCGGATTTAACAGGGGCCAGTTTATTCAACGCCAACTTACGCGATGCCGATTTCACCAACGCAGAAATGGCCCGCGTCAAACGCAGTGCTTGATTCAGCTATCCACCCATTGTGGGTGGATTGGGCTGACCGTGCTTTGTTTCATTAATCGTTGGAATTGCCGCCCAAACTGCGGCTGACTTCGATGCGTTCAAACACTTCGATTTGATCGCCCACTTTGACATCATTGTAATTTTTCACCCCGATGCCGCATTCCATGCCGTGACGCACTTCGTTGACATCGTCTTTGAAGCGGCGCAATGATTCCAGTTCACCTTCAAAAATCACCACATTATCACGCAACACCCGAATCGGGTTGTGGCGTTTAACGGTGCCTTCGAGAATCATGCAACCTGCAATCGCGCCGATTTTCGCTGAACGGAATACGTCACGCACTTCAGCTAAACCGATGATTTCTTCTTTAATATCAGGTGATAACATGCCGCTGATGGCGCGTTTAATTTCGTCAATCGCTTCAAAAATAATGCTGTGATAATGCACATCGACTTCTTCTTTGGCGATCAAACGACGCGCTGTGGCATCGGCGCGGACATTAAAGCCAATGATGATCGCTTGTGAAGCCAAGGCCAAGTTGACATCGGTTTCGTTGATGCCACCCACGCCTGAAGAAACCACCACCACTTTGACTTCATTGCTGGACAATGAAATTAATGTGTCGCGCAAGGCTTCGGCTGAACCATTGACATCGGCTTTTAATACAATGTTCAGTTTAGCGGTTGCGCCTTCTTCCATTTGAGAAAACATGTTTTCTAATTTGGCGGCCTGTTGTTTGGCCAATTTGACTTCACGGTATTTGCCTTGACGGAACAAGGCGACTTCGCGGGCTTTGCGTTCATCGCTGACCACCACCACTTCATCGCCTGCATTGGGGGTGCCTGACAGACCTAAAATTTCAACAGGAATTGAAGGCCCTGCTTTGTTCAACAGTTGGCCATTTTCATCCAATAAAGCGCGCACCCGTCCATATTCTTGACCTGCCAACAGCATGTCGCCTTTACGCAACGTACCGCGTTGAATCAACAGGCTGGCGATTACGCCACGCCCTTGGTCTAAACGTGATTCGAGAATCACACCTGCCGCAGAGCCGTCGACAACAGTGGTTAATTCCAATACTTCCGCTTGCAATAAAATGCTGTCCAATAAATCATCAATGCCCATGCCTGTTTTGGCCGACACAGGCACCATCATGGTGTCGCCGCCCCAACTGTCGGCAATCACGCCGTGATGACTCAAGGCTTGTTTGACTTTATCCGCATCGGCGGTGGATTTGTCCATTTTGTTGATGGCCACAATAATCGGCACTTCAGCCGCTTTGGCGTGTTGAATCGCTTCAATGGTGCGTGGCATTACGCCATCATCGGCGGCCACCACCAACACGACAATATCCGTCACTTTGGCACCACGGGCGCGCATCGCGGTAAACGCCGCATGACCCGGCGTATCTAAAAAGGTGATCATGCCTTTGGGGGTTTGCACATGGTAGGCACCGATATGTTGGGTAATGCCACCTGCTTCGCCTTCGGCCACTTTGGTGACGCGAATATAATCCAGCAATGAGGTTTTGCCATGGTCAACATGACCCATGATGGTGACCACAGGCGCACGGCTGACTTCTTCACCGTCAAATTGTTCGGTTAAACTTTCTTCCAATGAATTTTCTTTCATCAGTTTGGGAATGTGTCCCATTTCTTCGACCACAATCGCGGCAGTTTCTTGGTCTATCACCTGATTAATGGTCACCATCGACCCCATGGTCATCATGGTTTTAATCACTTCGGCAGCGCGCACGGACATTTTTTTCGCCAATTCGCCAACGGTAACGGTTTCCATCAATTGGACTTCATGTACCACAGGCGCAGTCGGTTTGGTAAAACCGTGGGCGGCAGGCTCATCGTATTTGTTCGGCTGGGTTTGGCGTGTGCCTTTGCGCCGACTGCGGCGTTTTTCTTTGTTTTCGTTGCGTAATTCTTTTTCATCGTCATCACGCCGCCGTTTACCTTTGTCTTTGCTATGGAAGTCTTTGATTTTACTCTCAACTTTTTTGGCCGCTTCGTCTATTTCGGTGGGGGGTTCATCCTCTTCAACAATTTCAGGCTCCGCTTTAAAAACGGGTTTTTTCACCGCTTTGACCCGAGGCGCGCTTTTAACGCTGGGTTTGGCCACCGTGGTTTTTTGCTGGGCGATTTCGGTTTCCAGCTCTTCCAATTTGGTTTTGACTTTTACCTTGGTTTTGACTTGAACTTGGGTTTGTACCTTGGTTTTGGTGTTGCTGCGTTCAGCCGCTTTTTTGGCTTTGGCCGCTTTTTTCGCTGACAATTCTTTGTCAGCCACTTCTTTGGCTTCGCGTTGTTTTTGCAGTTTGGCTTCGCGCTCTAATTGCGCTTTTTCTTTGGCCGCTTCTTTGGTTGCGATTTTTTCTTGTTCTTCTTGTTGTTTTTTCTGATCTTCTTCAAAGATGATGGGCGTTGCAACGTCAAGCATTTCAACGGCAACCACCGGTGCTTGTCCCAGCTCTTGAGTCAAGGTTTTGGTTTCTTTCTCTTCCACAGGCGCATTTGTCGCTTCGGGTTTGGCGCGTTTGACATAGGTGCGCTTTTTGCGCACTTGAACATCGACGATTTTTGGTTTTTTGCCTTGAACCCCCACAACTTTGAGTTGGCTGCTTGAGCGGCGGTTCAAAGTGATTTTTTTGGGCATTTGGCTGACTTCCACTTCTTGGTTGTCTTTGCCGTGCAGATGACGCAGATAAGAGAGCAATTTGCGTTTTTCTTGATCGTTGATCAAATCATTTTCGGTCTTTTTTTCAAACCCTGCTTTATCCAGTTGTCCAACCAAACGATCCATTGGGATACCGACAACACCAGCAAATTCTTTTACGGTTACATCTGTCATTATTCATCTCCTAAACTTATTTAGGCTCAAGTAAAAACCTTTTTTATCAACCAACCCTCAACAAGGTTACAGCAGTTGAGGTTGTCATTATTTTGCTTGTGTTGTTATTTTGCAAACCAAGGCGCGCGCGCAGTCATGATCAATTGCGCCGCTTGTTGCTTGTCAATGTCTGGCAAGGTGGCCAATAAATCGTCCACCGCTTGTTCAGCCAAATCCTCTTGGGTATGAATGTTGGCCTTGGCCAATTGTGCCAGCCACTCAACTGTCATGCCTTCCATGTTGGCTAACAACACTTGTCCTTGTTGCTCAGATTCTTCTAATTGCTCTTCACTGGCAATTTCTTTAATCAACAAGCTGTCACGCGCCCGTTGGCGTAAACTGTCAACAATTTCTTCATCAAAACCATCAATTTCCAGCATTTCCGCCAACGGCACATAAGCCACTTCTTCAATGCTGGAAAAGCCTTCTTCCACCAGCACCATGGCAAACTCTTCATCAATATCCAACTCGTTTTGAAATAATTTCAATAACTTATGGACTTCATCGGCATTTTTATTGGCAGCATCTTCAGCCGTCATCACGTTTAACGTCCAACCTGTCAACTGACTGGCCAATTTGACATTTTGACCACTGCGACCAATGGCCAATGACAATTGATTTTCTTCCACAGCAACATCCATGCTGTGTTTATCTTCATCGACCACAATTGAGCTGACTTCAGCAGGTGACATCGCATTAAGCACGAACTGGGCGGGGTTTTCATCCCAAATGATAATATCAATGCGTTCACCTGACAATTCTTCCGTGATGGCACGAATGCGTGAACCTCGCATACCCACGCAAGCACCCACAGGGTCAATGCGCGGGTCATTGGCTTTAACCGCCACTTTGGCACGCGCCCCAGGGTCACGCGCCGCATGGGTGATGTCAATCAAGCCTTCACCAATTTCAGGAATTTCCAGCTTAAACAACTCAATCAACAATTCAGGTGCTGTGCGGCTTAAAATCAGTTGTTGACTGCGGTTGTCAGGGCGCACTTCTTGTAAATAAACCCGTAAACGGTCGTTGGGATGCACCACATCGCGTGGCAACATTTTATCACGGGTCAACAAGCCTTCGGCATTTTCGCCTAAATCAATGATAACATTGCCCCGTTCGATTTTTTTCACCGTGCCACTCAACAATTGACCCACGCGGTTTTTATATAAATCGGCAATTTTTTGTCGTTCAGCTTCACGAATTTTTTGGAAAATCACTTGCCGTGCCGCTTGGGCAGCGATGCGGCCAAATTCAACCGATTCAATATCTTGCTCTAAATAATCACCTGTTTGAATATCGGGTTGTTGTTTTTGTGCATCGGCCAATGAACATTGGGTGTGTTCGTTGATACCGTCATTTTCAGCCACCACTTGCCAACGGCGGATGGTGTGATAATAGCCTGTGGCAGGATTGATTTTAACTTTAATATCAACATCATAAGGATAAGGTTTTTTACTGGCACTGGCCAACGCACATTCTAAAGCTTCAAAGATTAAGGCTTTGTCTACACCTTTTTCATTGGAAACCATGTTCACAACGAGTAGAATTTCTTTATTATTCAAAATGATAGCTCCTTTGTTCGCTTCTTTATTTAGGCAGATTTTCTGTGAGGTGAAGGAATCGTTGCGAGTAAATGGGCTTTATCAATGTCGGCATAACGCAGATGATGTTGCGTGTCGCTCCCATCTTGCAAAATAATCACATCATCTTGGACGCGAGTCAACAGGCCTTTGAAATGACGTTGTCCTTGTTGCGGACGCAATAAACGAATAAACACTTTTTCGCCTTCAAATTCTTGAAATTGCTCGATAAAAAACAAAGGACGCTCTAAGCCGGGGGAGGATACTTCTAAAACATATTCGCCTTTAATCGGGTTTTCGACATCTAAAAATGCGCTGATTTGTTGGCTAACCAAGCCACAATCGTCTACGCTGATGCCGTTTTGATGGTCGATATACACCCGCAACAACAAATCACGCCCTTGTTTCAAGCGTTCCACACCCCAAAGTTGATAGCCCATGGCCATGACAACAGGTTCAAGTAATTTTTGTAGTAAATTGTCTAACATATGTTCCCAGAAAAATCTAAAAAAAAATGGGCGCAAGGCCCATTCTTCTCATTTGGTCGGCATGGCTGTTAGCTGATTCAACCGCAAAGCGGCTTAAGCTTAACCAGCAACACTTTATCATTGATTTATCTCAATTTATTTTGGTTTTATGCCGGATAAAACAATGTCCTCATTTTTATCAACACACCGCAGATAGTTTGCATCCATCTTTACGCTTACAGCTTTGCTATAAGGTATTGTTTGATTAGATTATTTAATCACGCCATGGGTATTAAGTGGCGCGTATTTTAAATTATCTGTCATTTTATCGCAACTTAAATTTTTCGCTAACCGTAACGGCCTTCGATATAATCAGCGGTTTCTTTGCATTTGGGGATGACAAACATGTCGTTTGTGGCCGCGTGTTCGATGGTTTTTCCCATCAGCATAAAAATACATTCATCGCTGGCACGCCGCGCTTGTGCCATGTTATGGGTGACAATGACAAGGGTATATGTGCCGCGCAAATCCCAAATCAATTCTTCTACCGCCGCAGTGCCTTTGGGGTCTAACGCCGAACACGGTTCATCCATCAATAAAATTTTCGGTTTGACGGGCAACAAGCGGGCGATACACAATTTTTGTTGTTCTTCCAGCGATAAACGGGTGGCTTTGTGGTGCAAGCGGTCTTTAACTTTGTTCCATAACAACACTTGGGTCAACGCTTGTTCTAAAATATCCGCTTGCTCGGTTTTGCTGTGGTTTTTATGCAGTCTATCGGCAAACAGAATATTGTCACGGATGGACAGCGGCAGTGGATTGGGTCGTTGAAACACCATGCCGATTTGTTTGCGAATTTGCACTTTTTCCACATCATCAGCATAAATATTTTGTTTAAAAACATTGATTTGCCCGCTGATACGCACATAACCAAAACGTTCATTGATGCGGTTAATCGAGCGTAAAAAAGTGGATTTACCACAACCTGAAGGGCCAATCAATGAAGTGACAATGCCGCGTTTAATGTGTAAATTGATGTCAAATAAGGCTTGAAATGTACCGTACCACAAGTTAAGTTTATCGGTTTGAATCGCATAAGGGATTTGGGTTGTCACTGCGCTTTCCTCGCAAACAAATCACATAAAAAGTCCGTCTGTAAAGCCAAAAGTTGTGGCCAAACTGACAAACAAGCCATGCTATCATACACAAATTATAAATTTATTAAAGCGCAGACACCATGATGAATTTCACTTTACGTTTTGTGTGGCTCGGTCTCTTGCTGTTGGCTGAAAGCACCCACGCTGCACCGCAAATCATCAGCATTGTTGGCAACGGCAAAACAGGTACGCCGACCAACAACAGCCGCAGTTTGGCCACCAGCTTGGGCAATCCCAGCCATATTTTATACCACAGCGGTCACCGCTTTTTATACATTCCCGACCCCACGCACCAGCAAGTGCGTTATGTCGATTTTGATTCGCAAAATGATTTCATTGAATTACAATCGGTTATCGGGGATTTAACCTTAAGCCGTCCTGAAGCCATCGCTTTCGATGCCGACAACCACGTTTATGTGGCCGATTCAGGCTTGCAAGTGATTGCCAAATTTAACC
>DYSU01000036.1:20999-26593 GCA_020726335.1 Thiomargarita sp.
GGCTATACGGCTGACGATGAAGAAGCCTTACATTCCAAACTCAACGCGCCATCAGACTTGTTGTTGTTGCCCAGCGATTGCAACAGCGACAGCATCCCCTGTGAAATTGTGTTTGTCGATAAAAACAACCACCGCATTCGCCGCGTTTACACCGACGCGGCAGGCAAAAGCCGCATCATTGATGTGGTCGGCACAGGCACAGGCGGCTATAACCCTGCCCACGAAAACCATTTGGCTGTTGACAGTGATCTCAAAAGCCCCAGCAGTTTTTTATTGAAAGACAAAGACTTATACATTACCGACAGCGGCAATGGCCGTATTCGCAAAGTGACGGGTTTTTTAGATGCCAGCGGCAAAATCACCACCACAGGAACTGTCGCCACGCTGGCAGGCACAACCGCCATCACGCCTCCCAATGCCGATGAAAAATTAGACATTTCCGCCACCAACATCAAACTCAGCCAACCGATGTCAATGGCGTTTTATGGCGATGAACTGTATTTCAGCGATGCGGGGCTGAATTTAATTTTCAAACTGCGCCACAACTATCACCTTAAATCAAGCGTCAAAGGCCCAGACCCTGACCCAGACGTTTTGGAAGTCAATGGCGGCATGTTGGCCGCAGGCGCAATCAGCGGTCAAGCACAAACCTTCACCTTGACATGGAAAAACAAAACGGGCGTGGCGCAGGTGGGGAAGGTTTTAACCCTGTCTGCCAGCACGGGAACGCTTGATAAAACCACCGCGACCACCGACAGCAACGGCCAAGTTGCCTTCATTTTTACCCCGACAGGTTTAACCCCCAGCACTATCAGAGCGGTGGGCAGTGCAGGCGCGCCCGCCTTGAGCTTGGCTTTAGAAACCGAACTGGCGATTGTCGCAGGCAAAGTGACCCCCGCCGACAACACAGTCGCAGGGGTTTACAGCGGAGAAAGTGTTTTGTCGGGTTATTCGGGCGATGGCGGCTTGGCCACCGAGGCGTTATTGGATGCACCCAGCCAATTGTTTTTGAACAAAAATGATGGCACGGCGGGCAGTTTTCCGCAATTGTATGTGGTCGATGCCAACAACCACCGCATTCGCGCCATTCAATTGCAAACCCCGAACATCAGTTTGATCCAAACAGGCACAGCGGCGATTGAAGTCAATGAAGCGCGCCCCTTCACGCTGACATGGAACGGCGGCAGTACGGAAACCATTGATATTTATGGTACATTTGGCACAGCATCCCCCAATTTATTGAATGTCAGCACCTCTGCCAATTTTACGGTGCAATCGGCTGATGAAGGCCAAGGTTTATTGACCGCACGCCGCTACACCAGCCCCACCCAAAGCAAATACCAAATCCAACAAAAAATCATTTATTTTCGCCAACCCCACAAGCTGATTTTAAACGGCACTTTGGACAAAACCGCCCTCAATTTAACCCAAGAATCGCTTAAATTGGACGGCGATTTTACCGCCGCCCTCAATGTCAAAAACGGCGTGACCGTCACCTATCAAAATGCGGCCAAAGACAGCACATGGCTGTTAAATTTTGCCGCACCCGATGATGCCCTTTTGCAAATCGGCAAATATGTCTTGGCCAGCCGCTATCCCTTTCAAAACGCAGGTATTTCAGGCATCCAGATTTCTGGCACAGGTGTGGCTTGCGCTGACACCCTCATCGGCGATTTTGAAATATTTGACCTTGAATACAACGCCGATAAAAGCCAAGTGATTAAATTTGCAGTGGAATTTACCCAGTATTGCGGCAGTGTCAACAACCCTGCATTGACAGGCACGGTTCATTTTAATTCCAAACTGAGCAATGGCCACAGCCAAAGCATCGTCGTCAAGAAATTGGGCGCGGGCAAAGGTACGGTCACACCGCTGACCTGCGAGATGACAATGTGCAGTAAAACCGAGGCCTTAGGCACTGTTTTAAATCTAACGGCTGTGGTTGATACGCTCACCCAATCGCGGTTTGAAGGCTGGGGCGGCGATTGTGCCAGCGCGGGCAAAAACACGGCGGTTTCCGTCACCTTGAACCGCGCCAAAACCTGCACTGCCCGCTTTGAACTGCCACCCCAAAGCATTGCGGTACAAAAACTGGACAACGGCACAGGGATTGTTGAAGCCGCCGCCGATGGCAATGGCGATGGCATCAACTGTGGCACTGATTGCCAAGGCCGTTTTTTTGTTGGCACACAAGTCACGCTCAAAGCCACGCCCGACACGGGTTCAGTGTTCAAAGGCTGGGAAGGCGATTGCGCAGGCACCAGCGGCGCGACCAAAGTCGTCACCATTCAAGCGGGGGGTGCGTTGCCTGCTTGTCAAGCGCGTTTTGCCAAAGAAAACTTGCCCGCTTATAAGTTGACCGTCAGCCAACAAAGCCAAAGTCAAGGCAGCGGCATCCTCAACGCGCCCATCGGCATGGGTCAGGTCATCAATTGCGGCAACCAGTGTTCAGAAACCTATGCCACGGGCAGCAACGTGCCATTGACCGCCACGCCCGCCACGGGTTCACATTTCAGCGGCTGGAGCGGCGATTGCCAAGGACAAAACCCAACAACCCAAGTGACGATGAACGCGCACCGCAACTGTGTTGCCCATTTTGATTTATACCAATTGGTGATCAGCCAAACAGGCACGGGCAATCTGACACACAGCCCTGCGGGTGTGGCCTGTACGTTCAACAATGTCGCGGGTTTTTGTTTTGCCACCGATACGCAGGTGACGCTGACCGCCACCCCGCCTGTGGGTTCTGAGCTGTGGACATGGGGCGGCGATTGTATCGGTGTCGGCAAAACCGCCACGGTCAAATTGACGGGCGATAAAAGCTGTGTCGCTCATTTTGAGCAATTTCGCCCTGTGGATTTATTGGGGCCGATTCAAACCATCGCGGGCAATGGGTCAGCGGGTTATGCGGGCGATAACGGTTTGGCGGTCAATGCCCAGCTTAATTTCCCCAATGCCCTCGTTTTGGGCAATAACGGCGATATTTTCATCGCCGACAGCTTGAACAACCGCATCCGCCGTTATGACAATCGAGGTATTTTGACCACCTTCGCGGGCGTGGGCATGGCCGATTATGCGGGCGATGGTTTGGCGGCAGTCAATGCCAAACTCAACAACCCCACGGGTTTGGCCATCGATGGCTACGGCCAGCTTTACATTGCCGACAGCGGCAACCATGTGATTCGGCGCATCGACAACAACGGCATCATCCACACATTTGCGGGCAGCAATGAAGCAGGCTATAAAGGCGATGGCGATGTCGCCAGCAAAGCGTTTTTAAATTTACCCATGGATGTCGCTGTTGACAGCCAAAACAATGTCTATATCGCCGACAGCCGTAATGACCGCATTCGCAGGGTGGATGCGTCAAGCAAAATCATCACCACCGTGGCGGGCATCGGGGTTGAAGGCTTCAGCGGCGATGGGGGCTTGGCGGTCAAAGCCCATTTGGCGTTTCCCACCGGTTTGGCGATTAACCGCAAAGACAACAGTTTTTATATCGCCGACAGCTTAAACCACCGCATTCGCAAAGTCAGCAACGGCTTGATAATCACGGCGGCAGGCAGTGGCGCGACAGGCATTGGCAATGGCAGTTATGGCGGCGATGAAGGTGATGCAGTCAACGCGCTGTTGAACACGCCGCGCAAAATCAGTTTGAACAGCGCGGGCGAATTGTACATTGCTGACACGGGCAACCACCGCATTCGCAAACTCACGCCCGCCAACCGCATTTTGACTTTGGTGGGTACAGGCATCGCGGGCTTCAGCGGCGATGGCATCACCATTTTAAACGCGCAATTGAATGAGCCGCAGGCCGTCAGCGTTGATCTTGTGGGCAATTTATACCTCGTTGACAGCAACAACCAACGCATTCGCCGCATCACCACCACAGAACAAATTTTGACCATCACCCAATCAGGCGGCGGCAGGGGCAAAGTGACCGCGCCCAAAGGCGTGAGCAATGGCATTGACTGCGGCAGTGTTTGTACGGAATATTACAACACCCACGATGCAATTGTGTTGACCGCCACTGCGGATACAGGCAGTTATTTCAGCGGTTGGCGCGGCGATTGTAGCGGCACAGCCCGCATCACCAACGTGAAATTGGATGGCTTGAAAACCTGTTTGGCGGTGTTTGAAGCGGGCGCACCCTTGCCCGCGTGTAGCCCAACGGGGGTTATCAACGGCAGTTGTAATGCTGAAGGCGTGGTGTTGAACAATGCAACCATCAGCAGTGGCACGCTGTTGCAACATTTGAATTTGTCAGGATCGGTGATCAATAATGGCATTATCAGCAATGCGGTTATCGACAGCGGCGGTCAAGTCACGGGCGGTATTTTAACAGGGGTGATTGAAAATCATGGCCATCTCACAGGGGTCACGTTGGATGATGCCCGCGTCAACGGCGGGACTTTAAGCGGTAAAATCACGGTGAAAACAGGTAAAATCAGCCATGTGCTGTTGGCGGCCAATACCCAAGTCACAGGCGGCACGCTGTCGGGCGCGATTCAAGGCGACAACAAAACCCCTGCATTTTTAAACCAAGTCAAAATTGAAGACAACAGTTCTCTGGCGCATGTCATCATCGGGTCAGGCGTGATCTTCGGCTATAATATTGAGTTTAATCAAGGGGTTAAATTTTCAGATGCCACCGTGTTGCCGTTGGGGCAAGACATTTCAGCGGTGTTTGATGAAATCAAAGGGCAAACTTGCACTTTGCGCCATTATCAACCGCTGACCCCAAAACTCAACACCAATGTCTATTATGCCGAATCGGCCAGCGTCGATTTATTACACGACATCAATGTGTTACCTCAGATGCAGACCAACCGTTGGCAATTACAACAAGACCCCTACCGTGGCCATCTGGGGCTGGTGGTTGGCGATGCGTATGTGGCAGTGCAACCCTCAACGGTTTATCGTTCCACCCGCTCGGCCAATACGTTATCGGTCACATCTCAACAAACGGTGTATTTTAGCACGGCGGAAAACATCACCATTAAAGCCAATCCTGCCTTGCAAGATTTGTGTGGTTTATACAGCTTATTGAAAACCATGGATTTAATCGACTGGCGTATTGAAACAGGGGGACAGTTGCATTTGAATGTGTCGCCCATTCACTGGCTCAGCGGTCGCCCTGATTGGGTTTCGCAACCCACCCAACACAAACTTGGCATCGACAGCCAACCTGCCGCATTGTTGTCCAATGTCTCGCATTATTATTATGTGTTTCAAGACGATTTAATTTTGCGCAAACAACTGTTGTTGCCCGCACCCGCTGATGACACCAACCTCAACCAAGCGGTGATTGGGCTGAACTATGGTGCGGCGGGATGGGTGCAGTTCAGTTTCAACAGCCAATACTATCAAGGGGTGTTTGATTATGTGGTGATTCGTGGTGATGCCTTGCGTGACCTGCGCTTGCAAATGACAGGCGTGGGCGATAAAAACGATGATGGCGTGCTGGATTACCGCGTCACTTTCCAAAACGGCGACAAACAGCTTTTCTATAGCGTCCCTTGACACCCTCCATTTGTAAAAAATTAGAACTCCTCAAAGAACACAAAAAAGGATTAATGCAACAGTTGTTTCCA
>DYSU01000061.1 GCA_020726335.1 Thiomargarita sp.
TTAAAGGTGAATGGTGGACGGCTGGTTGAAAATTAAAACAGCAACAGCCCCAACCAAACCACCAGCACGTTAATCAAAGCCAACAACACCGCCGCCGAACCCAAATCTTTGGCACGTTTAGACAAAGCGTGCCATTCCCCGCCGTGGCGGTCAATCGCCGCTTCAATCGCCGAATTGAGTAATTCGACCAGCAACAACAACAGCAAACTGCCGATGAACAACACCACTTCCAATGCACTTTTGGCCGCATAAAACGCCACAGGCAACAACAGCGCGCACAACAGCAATTCTTGTTTAAACGCCCCCTCATGTTGCCATGCCGCCTGCAAACCTTGCCATGAATAGCGGGCGGCGTTGATAATACGTTGAATATTCAAAAGGTTAGATTTAGATTTGTGCATGACAATACCGGTTGAAATTCGGCAGGGATCAAATGTTGTGCCGACAACGTGAACAACGGGCCTACCTTGGCTGGGGTGGCATCATCTTGCGGGGTCAACTGTTGAACCAACGGCAACGCCGCCCAAAACGGTTGTCGGCTGAGCAAAAACAACGCCGCTTGCGATTCTTCAATTTCACCCACGCACTCAAACGGTTTATGGCCACTCAAACCCAACAGTTCAGCAAAGCCTTGTTTTTGCTGATCATCAGCCAATAAATTGCGGCCAAAAATTGCCAGCAATTTGTCAGGCGGCAACCAGGGAGCCAAGGCTAAAAACACAAAGCGGCATTTGGGACAAGCCAAACACCACAAACCTTGCAGGTTGTGCTTTTTTTGCACAGCGAAATTGCGGTTGCAACTGGAAAACACCGCATGATATGCGGGAAAACGGGCAAACAGCGCGGCAATATGCAGTTCAGACAGCGGACGCAACAGCGAAAAATAACGCAACGATGGCAACAGTTGGGCAAATTGCATTTGCACCGCGTGTTCAAACGCCAAACTTTTGCTGTATTGGTGGTTGATGGACTGTTGTTGCCACCATACATTGCCCACGTTGGCCGAACGTTCGTTGGACATCACCACCGTATCGAAACCATAAACAATGGCCGCCGCCGCCATGATATAGGCTAAAATCGCTGAAATGGGTACATGGCCGTTGTATGCACCTTGTTGATTTAATTCAAATAACTGAGGCGATAGCTGGCGTTGCAGTAAAATTGTCGGCAACTGCGCCACGGCCATTACGTTTTGAATCACAGGCGATTGACCCACGGCCAACAACCACGGCTTTTGTCCCGCTTGCTTCAATAATTCGATGCTGACCACCGAATCTTTGCCACCGCCAACAGGGACGACGGTTTGTTGTGGCAACGGGTAATCGATGGCAACGGTTTTTAAGTCCGCTTGACAGGGAAAATGGATGTAATCGGTTAAATCGCGCTGGTTGCAATAGGCAAATTCGCCCAAGCCCTGTTGATATAAATCTTGTAAAAACAAGGCGTTGTCTTGGCTTATCGCGCCTGTTTCAATTTGAATTTTCGGCGGCAAAGCGGCTTTATAATAGCTGATGCCTGCCACCAAATGCAGTTGCTTTAAAACCGCTTGCAAAGCTGATTTGGCTTGCGCGTTCAGAAGAGGGGCTTTAGCAAAGTGGATAATCTCGGTAAAATGGTGTTGATGGTCAAACGCATAGCCAAGATAAGCGCGTTGACTTTGTTCATCATAAATGGCCGAGACAAAACGAAAAGTTTGTACAGTTTCAGGCTTAAACATGGCGGCTATTTTACACAGTTTTTGACGCAAACATGGCGTATTTTATCAAAGAAATTTTTTACAGCTTACAAGGCGAAGGCCAACAACAAGGGCGGCCTGCGGTGTTTTGCCGTTTTACGGGCTGTAATTTATGGTCAGGTTTACAACCGCAACGCGCCCAAGCGGTTTGTGATTTTTGTGATACCGATTTTGTCGGGACAGATGGACAAAATGGCGGTTATTTTCATTCTGCCGCTGATTTGGCCGTGGTGATTCGACAACATTGGCCAGATGACAGCACCGCTTATGTGGTCTGTACGGGGGGCGAGCCGCTGTTGCAATTGGATGAAGCGTTGATTGATGCACTGCACCGCGCCAACTGCCAAGTGGCAGTGGAAACCAATGGCACAAAACCTGCTCCCAAAAGGCTGGATTGGCTGTGCGTCAGTCCCAAAGCGCGAAGCCATTTGCTGATTAAACAAGGCGATGAATTAAAATTGGTTTATCCGCAAACAGGCTTAGACCCCGCGCAATTTGAGCGGCTCAACTTTCGTTATTTCTATTTACAACCCATTGATAATCAAATGAATGCTTCTCTGCCCGATGCGTTGTCGGCCACCCAACTGTGTTTGGATTATTGTCTGGCACACCCTAAATGGCGGTTGAGTTTACAATTGCATAAAATTTTGAAGATTGCCTAAATGGATTTTCTCACCGCATTATTGCCGCTCAACCTGTTTCCACAAGGCAGTTTATCCAGCTCCATCATCACCACGGTGTGGATAGGTATTTTTATCGTCGCTTTTTTCAGCCTGCGTTTTGGCTGGGTGTTGTCGGGTTTGGTGGTCCCCGGTTACGTTGCGCCACTGATGATTCTCAAACCATGGGCGGCCAGCGTCATTATGGGCGAAGCGATGGTGACCTATGGCTTGGTTTGGTTTTTTTCAGAGTATTTAAGCCGTTACGCACCGTGGTGCAATTTTTTTGGCCGTGACCGTTTTTTTGCGTTGGTGTTGGTCAGCATTTTTGTTCGCCTGCTGTTTGATGTCCATTTATTACCCATGGTTGGCGCGGCCGTCACGGATTATTTTAATTTATCCTTTGATTATCTCAACCAATTGCACAGCTTTGGTTTAATCATCGTCGCGTTGATTGCCAACCAATTTTGGAAAACGGGTCTGGTGCGCGGTTTGTTGCCCGTGGCCACCACGGTGTTGCTCACGTTTGTCATCATCCGCTATGGCTTGATGGAATACACCAATTTCAACATCAGCAACATCGGCTATATGTACGAAGATTTGGCCGCCTCCATTTTATCTGCGCCCAAAGCCTACATCATTTTGGTCACCACCGCTTACATCGCTTCACGGATGAACCTCTATTATAGCTGGGATTTCAGCGGCATTTTGATTCCTTCATTGCTGGCGTTGCAGTGGTATGAACCGCTAAAAATCCTGACCTCATTTGCCGAAGCCTTCATCATTTTGGGTTTGGGACATTGGTTGTTGAGTCGCTCAATTTTCAAATCAATGACCCTCGAAGGTGCGCGCAAGTTATTGTTATTCTTTAATATAAGCTTTGTTTATAAAATGATTCTGGGCTATGTGTTGCTGTGGTTTGCGCCTGATTTCAAAGCCACGGATGCCTATGGTTTTGGCTATTTGTTGTCAACTTTGATTGCGATAAAAATGCACGACAAACACATCGCCATTCGCATGACGCGCATTGTGCTACAAATTTCCATCGTTGGGGTGTTGGTGGCCAGCGTCATTGGTTTCAGTCTCAGCATTATGCCGAGGCTTGACCCATTGATGGTGAATGACGTGACTGAAAACAGCTCTTTGCTTGAAAGCCAACAACCGCATTTAATGAGCGTGGTGCAAGCAGAAAAAATTAGCCTATACAAGGGCTTACCGCTCAACAGTTATCAGCGGCCACTGGCGCAAGAACTGGATTTATTTGAACAAGGTTTGGATAACTTGTTGATTTATCGACAAACCCAAGACAAAAATCAGCTTTATCAAGCCAGCCGTTTGTTTGCCGCACTCCATTATGAAAGCCATTTCATCAACCAACGTTATTTTTATTTGCGTGAAAAAAAGAGCGAAAAACCCCATGGTTGGGGGTTGTTTTTGGTCGATTTACAGCCGATTACGCGCTTGTTGTTGCAAGTGCCTGCGCCGTTGGATGAAAAAGGCACATTGGATGCGGGTATTGCGCTGTTTGTGCAAATGCAAGCGCAAGCGTTGGCCATCGCAGGCACAGCGCAAAAGGTCAATGATGATTTGTCATCGGACATGTTGCGCAACCGCAACAGCTTGTTTTACAGCTTTTATCGTAAATTTGCGCGGCAAAACGTGCTACAAATTCGCACTTATGCCGATGAATCAAACAGTTATCGACAGGCATTGAATCTCACCGCTAAACAAACTTTAGCCTCCAGTTTGTGGATTAAAGGCCAAGTGTCTGAAGACATTGATTTACCATGGTTACAAAAACTATTGAAAAATTATCAACTTAAATGGGAATCTCCCCCTAAAACCCATGTGTTGCGCGATGACTTGTACACAGGTTTTGCTGAATTGTTTTTAACGCCAGCGGATTTGCGGCGGGTGTTGTTCAGCCATTTATTGACCAAAACCCCCCATTTGGATGTTCACAGCCAACGCATCGACGGCTTTTTACAGCAATGGTTGCTCACCGATAAAAACCAAATTGCGGCCAAAAACAGCCAAGCCTATCAACCGCCGACTTTGGAACAACTGCTGTTTGCCGATGAAGAAATCATCACGCCCTTGTTGCAAATCAGCCACAGCCGTTATGATTCGCACCAAAAACGCTGGACAACCGAAGGTTTGGCGCAATTGCGGGTGGTTGCCGCCGCCAGCCGTTTGATCGGTTATGAATTGATTCGCTACCGCGAACGAAGCACACAACGCGATTATTTGATTTTGCGTGAAGTCGAAGGCAAAAAACACCATTGGGGAACTTATGTGTTTCGACTGGGTGCTTATCAACCGTATATGGTGCAAGTGCCACGTCCTTTATTTGAACACAACAGTTTTGAATATGCCGTGGCTTTGTTTGAACGCATTCAAGCACAGGTGTTGTTGATTGCAGGCACCCATCCTGATGCCAACCTTGACCGCAGTGCGGATATTATTCAGGTCAAAAACAAACAAAATTTATTCAATTTAATCAACCAAGTGGTGTTGCGCCAAGCGGGCAATAACCCCTATTTGGTGGTTCATAGCCGAGGTTTTTCACAACGCGAAGACATGCCGATGAGCCAAGCGGATGCGTTGTTGGCGACTTATCAAGGTGTTATCACCCCTGATGCGCTCAGCCCTTTGGGGGAACGCCTGTACAAACTGTTGCAACAAGATGGTTTATCTGTGGATTTTGTCAACGGTTCACTGGAAACCATGGGCTATGAAATTGGGATTCTGCCGCAAGCGGCTTATTTGGCCACCAGCCAAAACAAAGATTTTATTGCCTTGTGGATGTCGCCCATTGCTCGCCAACATTATCGCCAACAAGACGACAATTTGCTGGCACAACAATTCATCGCTTTGAACATTGCGCAAGAAGAGGCTGATTTATATCAATATATTCAACAACAAGGCGCAATCGGCCATGATTTGCCGCCTGCATTGCAACAGCGGTTAAATGACTACCTCAACAGCCACGATATCGTGGTTTTGGACGATATTCAGCGTCGTTGGCCCAGTTATCCATTGCGTTACCTGATTGATAAAAATTCACGCCAAGCGTTTTTGTTGTTGTCTTATCAAAATAAAATCACAGCCGTGTTGAATTTATTTCCGCGTGATACGGCAAAAACAATCGCATTCACTTGGTCGCATCAACAAGCACGGCAAATTGCTGTCACCCGCTTTATCCAACAACGTGCGGCGTGGCTTGTTATAACCCGTTGATTGAATAGTGGCGTTGTTGATGGCGGTGGATTTTTTGTTGTTGATAGACATTTACCCTATGGGTGAAAAACTGTTGGCCGCAATTCAAAACCAAGGCCAGTATTTTCTGGTCAACAACCTTGAAGCCACTTGTTTTGCGTAACGTGACCCATGGACAGCTTTTTTATCTTATTTCATGTAGGATATTTGAAATACTGTAATGAGGTAAGGCATGAAATTTAAATTTGGTGAACTTTTTTGTGGCGCGGGCGGCCTTGGTTATGCGGTGAAGACGGCAAAAGTGCTGGGGAATGATGGCGAAATGTTCGCCATAGAACACGCATGGGCGACGGACCATGATAAGGATGCGTGCAATACTTATTCAAGAAATGTCTGCGACAATAAAAACAGTGTTGTTTGCAAAGACATACGAAAATTAGATTTTACAAGGTTATCGGCTATTAATGGGCTGGCTTTTGGCTTCCCTTGCAATGACTTCAGCATGGTTGGCGAGCAAAAAGGCATGGACGGCGCATTTGGTTCTTTATACAATTATGGGGTCAATGCGCTTAATCAATTTAAGCCTATGTGGTTTTTGGCGGAAAATGTAAGCGGGTTAAAGAACGCAAACGAAGGCACCGCTTTTAAGATAATTCTCAAAGAGTTAGAGAATGCAGGCTACCAAATAACCCCCCACTTATATAAATTTGAAGAATATGGCGTGCCTCAAGCAAGGCATCGCATCATTATTGTGGGCATACGCAATGACATTGGCAAAAAATTCAAGATTCCTTCAACCAAGCCTTATCAAGGCCTA
>DYSU01000037.1 GCA_020726335.1 Thiomargarita sp.
GCAAGCCCAAGCAGAGGCAAAAGCGCAAGCAGATGCCGCACAAAAGGCTGGCCGCACTGCCGCTCAACGCAAGATGATTGACAAAGCGATGGCGGAAATCAAAGCCAAAATTCAACGCAATTGGACGCGACCCTTGGGTTTGCCCAAAGGCTTGAAGTGTGTTTTAGAAATTCGCACCTTGCCCAGCGGTGATGTGGTCAATGTCCGCGCCATTCAAAGCAACGGCAACAGCGCGTTTGACCGTTCAGCGGAAAATGCGGTACGCCAAGCCACGCCATTGCCTGTGCCAACAGATAAAGAGCTGTACGAAGCAGGAGGATTTCGGGTGATTCAACTGTATTATCATCCTAACTAACACGTTGATTCATATAAAATATTTTCAACCAACTTCCATGTCATCACTTTAAACTTTATTGGGTTACGCATTGACCATTGCCTGATCGGTATTTCTGCCAAAGAATATAAGATGGATATTGATACGCAAGACCTGCTCAATCGTTTACACGCGCTCAATAATATCGGTGTGGCGTTGACCTCAGAAACCGATGGCACCCGTTTGTTGGAGCGCATTCTTCAAGCCGCACGGGGTTTGACTTTTGCCGATGGCGGAACGCTGTACACCAAAACGGATGATGATCATCTGAAATTTGAAATCATGTTGTCCGATTCATTGAATATTCATCAAGGTGGCACCAGTGGCCTGCCTGTCAACATGCCCTTGTTGCCGTTGCACACCGAAACAGGCGAACAAAACCTTAAATTGGTGGCCGCCGCCGCCGCCGTGACCAAGCAAACCATTAATATTCCCGATGTATATCAAAACACCCTGTTTGAGTTTTCAGGCACATGGGCATTTGATCAACGCATGAATTATCGGTCAAAATCTTTTCTCACCGTGCCGATGAAAAACCATGACAATGAAGTCATCGGCGTGTTGCAATTGATCAATGCCCGCGATATTCACAGCCAAGCGATTAAAGCTTTTTCGTTTCAAGAACAACAATTGGTCGAATCATTGGCTTCGCAAGCGGCGGTGGCTTTACTCAATCAACGCTTGATTGCCGAACAAAAACATTTGTTTAAATCCTTTATCCAATTGATTGCCAAAGCAATTGATGATAAATCCCCGTATACAGGCACCCATTGTGAACGTGTACCCATCATCACCATGATGTTGGCAGAAGCGGTTTCAAAGTGCAAACACAATGCAAACGCTGAAATTGCCGCTTTTAAATTGAATGAAGATTTGGAATATGAAATCTGGGTGGCTTCGATGTTGCACGATTGTGGCAAAATCTTGACCCCAGAATATGTAATTGATAAAGCGACCAAATTAGAAACCATCTATGACCGCGTCCATCAAATTGACACCCGTTATGCGGCGTTGCAACGTGAGTTGAAAATTAAACAACTGGAACAACAGGTTGCCGCCTTAAAAGCAGGTCAACCCTTTGATGAAACCGCGATGCAACAATGTTTGCAAAAAGAATATCAACAATTAGAGCAAGATCGGCAATTCATTCACCACAGCAATATCGGCACAGAATTCATGTCCGATGCCGATAAAGAGCGCATTCGTGCCATTGGTCAACGCACATGGCATAACCATTTAGCACAGGAGCGGCCTTTGTTGTTGCCCGATGAAATTTATAATCTCACCATCACCCGTGGCACGCTGACGGCTGAAGAGCGCAACATCATCAACCACCACATTGTGGCCACCATCAACATGCTCAATGAATTGCCCTACCCCAAAAATTTGCGCAACGTGCCAGAATACGCGGGCGGCCACCACGAGCGCATGGATGGCAAAGGCTATCCCAACGGTTTGACCCGTCAACAAATGTCGCTACCTGCGCGCATCATGGGGATTGCCGACATCTTTGAAGCGTTGACGGCCACCAACCGCCCGTATAAAAAACCGATGCCCTTGTCGATGGCGTTGACCATTTTGGGCAAAATGAAACTGGACAACCACATCGACCCCGATTTGTTCGATGTGTTTGTTCATGAAAAAATCTATGAAAAATATGCCAAAAAATATTTGTCTTCCGAACAAATTGATGACGTAGACATCACCCGTGTGCCAGGCTATAACCCCGATTATCGCAAATCTTCATAACGGAATCCCCATGTACGAATACAGAGCGCAATTAATCAGAGTCATCGACGGCGACACTTTGGAAGCCTCAATTGACCTCGGTTTTGATACATGGGTGAAAAAGACCCTTCGCCTGAAGGGTATCGACGCACCCGAAACCCGCACCAAAGACGACAACGAAAAAGCGCGCGGCCTTCAGGCCAAAGCTTTTCTGTTGGACATCATGCACAGGTGTGACGGCCAATTTATTGTTCATTCACTGGAATTGGACAAATTTGGTCGGGTGTTGGCCGATTTATTCATTGATGGGCATATGGAATCAGTCAATTTTATGTTATTAAACGCGGGGTTAGCAGTAGAATACCAGGGCGGTGCGCGCTAGTTTCAATAACTGGGCGGCACATCAACCGTGTGCAACACATCCAACATGATTTGGGCAAACACAGGCGCGGCCACTTCACCACCATAGTGGTTGCCTTGTTCGGGTTCATCAAACACCAAAGCCAACACCAAACGCGGGTTATCCGCGGGCAACATGCCGACAAACAACGCTTTATAACGGTTTTGTGCATAACCGCCGCTGATGGCTTTATGCACAGTACCCGTTTTACCCGCCACAGGATAACGCGGAATGTGCGCTTGCACCGCAGTGCCGCCTTCTTCAGTCACCCGTTGCAACATTTGGCGAATTTGACGCGCCGTTTGTGCTTGCAAGATGCGCTTGGCAGGCGGCAAGTGGTTTTTTTTGACCACATGCAACGGTTGCAATACGCCATCATTGGCCAACACGGTATATGCTTGTGCCAACTGCAACAAGGTGGTGTTCATGCCATAACCAAAGGCCAAACTGGCTTGTTTGACAGGTTGCCAACGGCGATACGGCTCTAAATCGCCCGCCACTTCGCCGATAAATTCATGGCTGGTGACTTGGCCAAAACCCAGAGCCGACAAAATTGAACCATATTGTTGCGCGCTTAAACTCAAGGCAATTTTGCTTGCGCCCACATTGCTGGATTTTTGCAATACCGTGGCCACGTCGATGTGGCCATGATCGCGGCTGTCACGGATGGTAAAATGGTTGATGGTCAGCTCGCCCGGTGTGGTGTCAATGCGCGTGGTTGGTGTGAACAAGCCGCTTTCCAAACCTGCGGCAATGGCAAACGGTTTCATGGTGGAACCGGGTTCAAACACATCGGTGACCACGCGGTTGCGATAACGGTTGCTGACGCGCTCAGCGCGGTTGTTGGGGTTGTAGCTGGGTTGGTTGACCATGGCCAAAATCTCACCGCTGCGGTTGTCAACCAACACCGCCATGGCGGATTTGGCGCGGTATTCAATCACCGCTTGTTGTAAATGGTGATGCAAAACATCGCTTAAGTGTTTATCCAAGGTCACACGCAGGTCTTGCCCTTGTTTGGGCGCGTTAATATCCGCCACCGCAGCGATGATGCGCCCTTGGCGGTCTTGAATCACTTGTTTTTTGCCTGCAATGCCGCGCAATTCAAGATTAAATTTCAGCTCCAAACCTTCCAAACCCACATCATCAATGTCAGTAAAACCAATGACATGCGCCGTGGTCGCCGCTGCGGGATAATAGCGTTTGTATTCACGCAGAAAATGCAAACCTATGATATTCTTTGCTTTTAAGCCCGTGGTGACATGAGGGGAAATGTGGCGTTTCAGATAAACGAATTTTTGTTGTTGCCGATTTTCGATTTTGGCTTGCACCACCGCAGGCGATAAACCCAAAGTTTGGCTAAGCATTTGTAATTGTTGCGGATTAATGTCTAAGGTTTGTGGATTCACCCAAACCGAATCAACAGGGGTGCTTAAAGCCAACAATGCCCCATGGCGGTCAAAAATAACCCCTCGGTGGGCGGGAATATCCACCACCCGCACCAAGCGCGCATCACCTTGCGATTGCAAAAAATCGTTGTGCATCAGGTGTAAATAAACCATGCGCATCAACAACATCAGAAAACCCAAACCCATCAAAAACAACAATCCTTGATGACGGCTTGATGCCTGTTCGATCTTATGTTTCGGCACGGTTTAATTCGAGTGCCACCGATTGCCAATGCACGGCTTGCGCGCTTTCAGGCAACACCACCAAACAATGGCACACTGGGCCATCGAAGGCGGCGGCCACGATTTGCCCAATGTTCTCATCACCGCTGAACACTGCATCGCCCACAACAGGGCAGGTTGCGCTGTGCAATTGAGCCAAAACCATGCGCTGTTTGGCTTTACCCAAGTAATGCACCCGCGCCACCACTTCTTGGCCTGTGTAACACCCTTTGGTAAAACTCACACCTTTTAATAAAGGCAAATCAATCATTTGCGGAATAAATTGTTCACGCAACGCCGCATTAACCGTGGGTATTTTGGCTTGCACATCGGCCAATGCCCAAGCGGCATCGGTTTGCATTGACAGCGAATGGCTCAAGGGTTCGCCTGCAATCAACACATAACGGTCATCATCGTAGGCCAGCAACGTGTTGTCAGCCTCATGAGCGCACTGATTGCGAGCCAGTGGGGTAAACAGTGGGGTAAGCTGAGCCGCTTCATGGGCGAATAGACCAAAACAGCGTTTATTATCAATCTGTTGCAAACTGACTTTGGCGCGCAACACATACAAGCGCAAGCGTTGTTGGATGAAATCGGCATTGTCCGCAGGCAACAACAGATGGTATATGCCCCGCTGTTGATACAGATAAAAGGTGGTTAAAATCCGTCCTTTGGGATTGCATATCGCATTGAATTGAAACAGGTTATTTTCGATTTGTCGCACGTCATTGGTGGTTTGGCCTTGTAAAAAGGCCCTGGCATCTTCACCTGCCACTTGTAAAATGGCCCAATCCAGTGCGTAGGCTTTCAGGCTCATGCGGTTTCCTCAAATAATGTTCATGCCTTGTTGCTCTAACATCCGCGTCAGGCGAATCAAGGGCAAACCGATGACCGCCGTGGGGTCTGTGCCTTCCACGCGCTCCAGCAAGGCGATGCCCAATCCTTCGGATTTAAAACTGCCTGCGCAATGATAGGGTTGGTCTTTGTACAAATAGTTTTCGATTTGTGCATCGGTCAAGGTGCGAAACACCACGCTGAATTTGACCATGTCGGTTTGTATTTCACCGCTTTCGCTGTTGAGCAACGATAAACCGGTTAAAAAATCGATTTGCTGGCCGCTGGCTTTTTTCAGTTGTTTGACCGCGTTGTAATGGTTGTGCGGTTTGCCCAAGATTTCATCACCCATCACCGCCATTTGGTCAGAGCCGATAATCAACGCACGCGGATAACGCTGTTGCGCCGCTTGGGCTTTTTGCACGGCCAAACGTTGCACCCATGCGGCGGGCGTTTCATCGGGCAAGGGGCTTTCGTCTATATTGGGTGCGAAGGTCTGGAAAGACAAGTGCAATCGTTGCAACAGTTCATAACGAAACGGTGAAGTAGAGGCTAAAATAAGGTCAAGATTCACAGGTTCTCCTTCAATCATGCGGATTTTTTTTGTGTAAAATTTGGGCAGATAAATACGTCAGTTGGGTCACTTGTTCGGACACCAAACCGATGAGAAAAATCAACATCGCGGTGGTTAATAACAATGTCGTCATATTGGTAAGGCGTCCTGCGGTTAAAAATGAATAAAGATAATAGCTTATACCTGAAGCAAGAAACAAAAAACTCAAGGGAAAAAACAGTTTTAACGGCGAATATAATGTGCCAATTTTGAAAATAATCAACAAAAAACGCACCCCATCGCGCAACCATTTGATATGGCTTTTGCCGATGCGTTTGGGTGTGCTGATGGGCAGATAACCGACGGTATAACCCATGCGAAAAAACGCCATGGTGATGGTGGTAGGATAGGAAAAACCGTTGGGCAACAGCAATAAAAAGTCAATGAATTTATTGCGTTCCACCACGCGAAAGCCTGAAGTTAAATCCAAAATTTGTTGATTGACCATCCAACTGGCAAAGCGGTTGTAAAAACCATTGGCCAGCCAACGGCCTTTGTTGGCTTGGGAACCGCCATCACGCGCCCCGACCACCATATCATAGCCTTGGTGATAATGGTTTAACAAGCGTTGAATGTCTTCGGGTTTGTGTTGACCGTCGGCATCCATGAACACCAGCACATCGCCTGTTGCGGCACGCGCACCCGCTTTAATCGCCGCGCCATTGCCTTGGGTATAAGGCTGTTTAACCAGTTTGACGTGTTCATTTTCTGCCACTTGGCGAGAATCATCCGTTGAACAGTCATCAACCACAATGATTTCAGCCTTTGGATGTTCTTGTTTTAATTGAGGTAATAGCAAACTTAAGCTGTGCGCTTCATTCAGACAAGGCAGGATGATACTGAGGTTTGGGTTCATTTTTCTTCAAGTTGAGATAATAATTTTGATAATCAATCACTTCAATCAATAATCGCTCGGTTTTTTTGAGTTCTGCTTGATAAAGTTTAAGTTCCAACGACTTTTGTTGCAACGTTTCCCGAATAAAAGCCAAGGCGGCTGGGAATTGTTGCGCTGTCATCAATAAATGCAATTTTTGCATTCGGATGCGCGCATTATCCTGTAAAGCCAACACCAAGGTCAAATAATGAAGGGCTTGCGGATAATTTTTTTCAGTGGCAAACAAGCGGGCATAAGCTTGATACAGATAAGGCAAATAAGCATCGCTGTTGCGCTGTTCAATCAAAACTTGAAACACTTGATGCAACGCGCCCAAATCCAACGCACAACCTTTGCCATAATCATCGACCATCAAATTCAAACCACTGATGATGTCCAAAGTGACCGCCACAGGGAATTTTAAGCCTGTCATCAAGGCGCGCAATGCGTTTTCATCGGCCTGTTGTAATTCAGGTTGACGACAATTAAGATGTTGAATATAAAAGTATTCCACCTGTGCTTGTGCCAATGGAAAATGGGCTAAAATGGATTGATGGCCTTGTTTGGCTTGGGCATATTGTTGATAATCATAGAGAATTAACGCACTGTAACTTTGGGCAAAATGCGAATCAGGATAACGCGCCGCCCACGTCAAAGCTTGTTGTAGCGGTTTGCCCCACAACGTGGTTTGGCTGTAGGTTAAATAAGGAAAACTGAATAAATACAAACTGATGGCCGTATAATACAGTTTGCGCAACAGCGGTTTTTGCATTTTTTGCCACAACCATAAGCCAACATGAGCCAGCCAAAACACCCAGCCTATCATCGGCAAATAATTGCGGTGTTCAAAATACAATTCCAAACTGATAAACGTCGATTCCAGCAAATGGCCGATGAAAAAAAAGCCCACGGCAAACGCAAACAGCGGGTATTTTTGCCGTTTGATCAAAGCAAACACCGCCAACGTGGCCAAAAACAACAACGAAACCAGCGTGGTGACAGGTTGCCACCCGCTTTTTGACACGGTGATTGTGTCATGAATCAAACCCAGCTTGTTGGGATTGGGCAATAAAATCTGTTGTAAATAGCCAACCACAATCCGCCCTTCGGTCAATAAACGCTCTGTCATCGTAAACGGGCGGTGGCTGTAGGTCTGGGGCGAATGAATCGCCAACAGACTGAAATAATAGATGATTAGCAATGCAGGCAGATATAAAAACAGTGTTTGCCACAGCCGCCAATGGGCGGGTTTTGCATGGGTTTTGAACGCCACATACTCCAACAACAGCAAATAAAAAATCAATAACACGCCATTTTCTTTGCTGAACAAGGCGAATAAGCCTGCAAGCAAACTGCTGGACACCAAACCATAGCCCAACACAAGGCGTTGATCAGCCAACGCCAAACGGCCTTTGCTGTACAACAACAGGGCCAAAAACACGAACAGGGCGTTGAGTTCGGTCATGCGTTGCACCACATACAAGACAGTGGACACGTTCAGCGGGTGCAACAACCACAGTGCGCAAGTCAATAAGGCAATACTATGTTGTTGTTTTTCGGTGGTTTTTGGCAAGAACACGGGGGCTAAGGTTAAAGCCAGCCAAAACAACAAACAGCCGTTGACTAAATGGATGAGAACGTTGACATATTTAAACACCCAAGGCGACAACGGCCAATAAGGGGCTTGCAACACAAAACTGAACATCGCCACGGGTCGTTTTAACGCACCGCCTTGGGCTTCTAATAAAAATTGCCCGATGTCATTCCAATCAAACAAGCGAATGTCGGCCAAACTGACCAAATTGGCATGGTCATCGGCAAGGAAAATACCCGTCAAGCCGAAATGATACAGCCAATAACTGCCGAGTAACACAAGAAAAAATAAACTGCCGAGTGACAGTTGTGGATGGAGGCGGGGAGAGAACATCATCAAAAAAAGAAAAGGGACTGTCACAGTCCCTTTGTCAGCTTAAGTGCGCTAAGCTTTATTTACAAGACGTAGGCAAGTGGGCGTTTTTAATCGCTGTACCCCCTACACCTGTTTTACAAGTCCAAGATTTGGTGCCTGGCGCGTAAACCATTTGCAAATCACCAATACCTGTCACGCTTGCGGTATAACCTACGCCCGTACCTGGGGCGATTTTGGTGACATCGCGGGTATATTTACCGCCTGTTTTACCCCCGATTTCGCTGGGAGCAGGTACAGTGTTGTATAAACCCATAGAAGCCATCCATTCTTCAGCAGGTGTTTTCAAGCCCGCCATCAAACCAATGGCTTCCACCACTTTTGAGCGGCTCAAATAGTCGCTGTACGCAGGAATGGCCACAGCGGCCAAGATACCAATGATCGCAACCACGATCATCAATTCAATCAGGGTGAAACCTTTTTGTAATTTTTTCATTGCAACTCTCCAAAAACATGATTATTCATTGACAAGCCTACCAGAGCAGAAAGCATACCACAATAAAAAATCCATTATTTTCAATAAATTATTTAAAATAATGCAAATAACTCAAATGTATATTGCGTAGGGTCAACAAAATGTGCTGAAAATCAGCAAGTTCTATTGCGGATAATGGTTGATGGTGATCAAAGTGCCTTCGTAGTATTCAACCTGTTGATATTGATGAAAAATTGCCCAGATGGACAACGACACCCAAATGCTGTGGCCTTGTTGATGGCGCAATTGAACATTTTGATAAATCATCTTTTTTTGTTGTTGCACTTGTTGTAATAATTTTTTGTGTTCATAAGGATGAACATACAAACGATTGGCGGTGTGCTGTCTGAAATAATGGATGAGAACATCGGCTGAATCAAAGCCCAAGATTTTTGCCGTGCGCTCACTTGCCCAAACCAAATGACCTTGGTGGTCAAATTGAAATAAGCCGATTTCCGCTTGATCTAAAATGCGTGCCAAGCGTTGTTGCTTATCTTGCGCCTGCTGTTGCCCACAACGCAGTTGCAAAAGCAATTGTTCCAAATGGTGTAAATGCTGATTGTATTCCCCAACCCATTGTTGGATTTCATTTTCAGGATATAACAATGGCAGAATCAAGCGTTTTTTTTCAGGTAAATCAGTTTGTTGTTGGATAAAAGTTTGTCGGATTTGTTCCAATGGCAGAATGATGCGTCGCTGAAAATGAATAAACACCAGCCCCGCAACCACTGCATTTAAGCCGATGAATAACAACAATAATTGCAAACTGTGCCATTGAAATGTCCGCAGGGCATAATTCAAATCAACGCTTAACGCCAAATCGCCGATATTTTGGCCGTTGCTCCACGTTAAAGGGTGATTTTCTGCAATCGGGTCATCAAAAAAAAATAACTTAAGCAGTTGATATTTTGAATTATTATTATACTCTGCCAGTTTATGGCCATCGTGGGTTATCAAATGGGCTTGTTTTATTTCGGGGTATTGGGCAAAACCTTGGATAATAAAATCAGCCGTTTGCGAGTCTAGATCATAAATGGCATAGCAGGCCATATTTTCATTGGCTGCCAATAGCTGTTGCATCCATGCTTTAATCTGGGTTTTTTCTTGGTGATAATCGATAAAAATCAACAAGGTAATGGACAAACCACTGACCAAGGCGAAAAGCAAAAGAACGGATACGGTATAACGAAATGCCAGTGTTTGACTCAAAGTGATTGAATCTGGACGCACGGACATTTCTCCAAGAGGGGCATAAAACGTGGCCGTGACCACGTTTTGCTGGGCAATTAATAACGATAATGCTCGGGTTTATACGGTCCTGCAACGGGCAAACTCAAATAGTGGGCTTGTTTTTCGGTCAAAGTGGTCAAATTCACCCCCAAGCGTTGCAAGTGCATTTTAGCGACTTTTTCATCCAAATGCTTAGGCAAAATGTACACTTTATTGTCATATTTTTCATGGTGTTGCCAAAGCTCAATTTGAGCCAGCACCTGATTGGTAAACGAATTGGACATCACAAAACTGGGATGCCCCGTGGCGCAACCCAAATTGACCAAACGACCTTCTGCCAATAAAATGATGCGTTTACCATCGGGAAAGATCACATGATCCACTTGGGGTTTGATATTATCCCATTGATATTGGCGCAGTGATGCCACATCAATTTCCGAATCAAAATGACCGATGTTGCAGACAATGGCCTCATTTTTCATCACTTTCATATGCGCATGGGTGATGACATCAACATTGCCCGTGGCGGTGACAAAAATATCGCCTTGGTGGGCAACATCATCCATTTTCATCACGCGATAGCCTTCCATGGCCGCTTGCAAGGCGCAAATGGGGTCAATCTCCGTTACCCAAACCGTAGCCCCCAAACCGCGCAATGACTGGGCGCAGCCTTTGCCGACATCGCCATAGCCCAACACCACGCAGATTTTGCCCGCAATCATCACATCGGTGGCGCGTTTGATGCCGTCAACCAACGATTCACGACAGCCATACAAATTGTCAAACTTGGATTTGGTCACCGAGTCATTGACATTGATGGCAGGGGTTTTCAAACTGCCGTCTTTGACCATTTCGTATAAACGATGCACGCCCGTGGTGGTTTCTTCAGAAATGCCGCGCACATCGGCCAATAAATCAGGGTATTTATTGTGCATCACCAAAGTTAAATCGCCACCATCATCCAAAATCATGTTGGGTCGCCAACCGTCTTTGCCGAAAATGGTTTGATCAATACACCACCAAAATTCTTCTTCGCTTTCCCCTTTCCATGCAAACGTGGGAATGCCTTGATCGGCCATCGCGGCGGCGGCGTGGTCTTGGGTTGAAAAAATATTGCACGAAGACCAACGCAGTTGTGCGCCCAATTCCACCAAAGTTTCCATCAGCACCGCCGTTTGTACGGTCATGTGCAAACAGCCTGCGATGCGCGCACCCGCCAATGGCTGGCTGGCTTTATATTCTTTGCGCAACGCCATCAAACCGGGCATTTCGGTTTCAGCAATGGCGATTTCTTTGTGTCCCCATTCGGCCAATTGGATGTCGGCCACTTTATAATCTGTAAACAATGTTGTTTCCTTTATTTAACGGCTTGGGCTAAAAGTTCAGCTTTGTCGGTTTTTTCCCAACTCAAGTTAAGGTTTTCACGGCCAAAATGACCATAAGCGGCGGTTTGGGTGTAAATTGGCCGCAATAAATCCAGCATTTTAATCAAGCCGCGTGGATGCAAGTCAAAATGCGACCTGACCAATTCCACCAAACGGCTTTCATCCACCGCACTGGTGCCGAACGTATCGACCCGAATGGAAGTGGGTTCAGCCACGCCGATGGCATAAGACACTTGAATTTCACAGCGTTCGGCCAAGCCTGCGGCCACGATGTTTTTGGCCACATAACGCGCCGCATACGCCGCAGAGCGGTCAACTTTGGAGGGGTCTTTGCCCGAATTGTGACAGACAATGCCATTGGCAGTGAATGTATGAGAAAAAGGCACATTTAAATCATAAGTATGAGCAAAAGAAGGGATTTTTTTAGCCAAAGGCGAATAATAGTGTTTCATTAAATACAACTTTTTAAGCTGAATAAAATCAACTTTATATTTTAATAAATCCTCATACTGTTGAATAAATTCCTCAACTTTAGCATAGGTTAATTCTTTGGTGGCTTTGCCTTTTTTACTGCGGGTAAAACGGGCAATTTTACAAGCGTCTTCTTTTTGTACTTCAATTGGCAATGATTGAAACAAACGGATAATACGCGCTGTTTGATTAGGTATCATGGTGAAGTCGCGTTTTTTAGGGGTGATGCTTTCCAATATTTTTTGTTTTCGTTTTAATGAAAAACCAATATGGGTTTTAAATGCCTCAACACTGCTTGCACTTTTTATCATCACGTCATAACGAACCCGTTGTAATTTAACGGGTTTATCATCAATATGAGACACCTTACCTTTGATATTAGTCACACAGATTCTGGAGATAATGCCAAAATTGAGCAATAATAATTGCACTTGTTGGGCTAATTGATGACTGGTGGTGGTCAAATGTATCCTGATGCTGTTTTTATTTCTGCCATCAATGCGTACACAACCATCCGTATCAAATAAACCCGTCAAAAAAGCCGCACAATTTTGTTGTGAGGCGTTAAAAATCACTTTTGGCACAACTTTTTCGTAAGACTTAACATAATCTAAACCAAGATGTGCCAAATAAGCACGTAACTCAACTCCGCCTTGATAAGCCCAATGATCATAACTTTTAAATTCACCAAACAGTTCTTCAAATGTATTTTTGACCAAAGATTTCATCTCATCTTCACAAATACACAATCTAATTTGATCTTGTGCAGTACAACAACCATCACCGACCAGCATACCTAACAACTGGGCATAGGTTTTAGTCAATTTTTTAGGCAACTCGATATTTTTTTTACCTTTTTCTGCTGTACCTTGTTTGTATTCGTAACCAAATGGTGCAATTTTATTATCACCAAACAATCTGTTTTTAGTTTGTACTGAAATCCAATCTTTTTCGCCAATTTCTTCGACTGTTTTCCAGACATAATCGCCTTTATCATCAATCACTCGAATATGATGATTTAATGTGGCTTCTAATTGATAGCCATCTTCTGTTACTAAAACGGCAGTTTCTTTCAAACCATTGTCATACCACGCGCCTGCTGGCATGGGATGTACATCAGTTTTTACCAATAAGCCTTGACTGCCCACATCTTGACATTCATCAATACGCAATAAACCTTTTTCTGTATTGACCAAAGTATCCCCCGCAATACAAAACGCCCCACCGCCGTGGCGCGCCATGCCGCCATAAGTGTCAACGATGATTTTACGCCCTGTCACACCGCAATCGCCGACGGGACCACCGATGACAAAACGACCTGTGGGGTTGATGAAAAATTGGGTTTTGCTGTGAATCCATTGCGCAGGCAACACGGGTTTGATGATTTCATCCATCACCGCTTCGTGCAAGGTGTTGTTGTCAATGTCGGGGTTGTGCTGGGTGGACAACACCACCGCATCAATCGCTATCGGTTTATTGCCGTCATAACGAAAAGTCACTTGGCTTTTGGCATCAGGGCGCAACCAAGGCAAAGTGCCGTTTTTGCGCAACTTGGCTTGACGCGCCACCAAACGGTGAGCATATTCAATTGGGGCGGGCATCAACACTTCGGTTTCATTGCTGGCATAACCGAACATCAAGCCTTGATCCCCCGCGCCTTGTTCGTGTGCTTCGCTGTCGTCCACGCCCATGGCAATGTCGGGCGATTGTTTGCCCAACGCCACCAACACCGCGCACGATGCGGCATCAAAACCGATGTCGGAGCTGTTATAGCCGATGTTTTTAATGGTTTGCCGTGTCACTGTCTCAATGTCAACATGGGCATGGCTGGTGATTTCGCCGGCAATCACCACCATCCCTGTTTTAATCAAGACTTCACAGGCCACCCGTGAATGCGGGTCTTGGTTTAAATAAGCATCCAAAATGGCATCAGAAATTTGGTCGGCAACTTTGTCAGGATGGCCTTCTGACACCGATTCAGAGGTGAATAATTGATTTTCAGACATGAAAGTTCCTGGGATTAAATATTAAAATGATTAAATTTTTCAGTGAGTTGGGTTAAGTCTTGCTCTAGTTTTTGAATTTGTGCAGTAAAATCAATCAATTCCGCACGGCTGGGCAATAAGTGGCGGTTGTGCAACCATTGGCCGCAACTTTGAGCCATCGCCTGTTGTTGTTGTCTTTGCCATTGACGGCTGTCGTCAAGCACTGCGGTGATTTTCGCCGCCCATCGGGCATCCAGTTTATCGGTCAACAGCGTTTCCCAATCAGGTTGTAAACGGGAAAACAGCAACAGGAAATCAGGAAAAATGGCTTGTTCATCAATCAGTTGAATCTGTTCTGCCGATAACAACGCAACATCGCCTGTTTTAAATAAGCGCAATAAAGTCAAGGGCAAACCACTGATTTGCACATCACAACAACCTTCATACTGGTTGAGCAAATACACCCCATCCGCATAAGGCAAGACATAAACCCAAGTGTCGATGCCTCGCAAATGAATGGCCAAGACTTTGGCCGACAGTTCAACCAACAAACGGTGTTGCGCAGGTTGGGTTACTTGTTGATTGATCAGCATTTCAACCGCTGATAACAAAGGCAATGGCAAGGACATTATAATTTATACCCGCGATGGACGGCGACAATGCCGCCGCTGAGGTTGTGATAATCACAGTGTTCAAAACCTGCATCCACCATCATGTCGCGCAAGGTTTCTTGGTCGGGGTGCATCCGAATGGATTCGGCCAAATAACGGTAGCTGTCGGCATCGTTGGCAATCAAACGACCCATCAACGGCAAAGCTTTGAATGAATAAAAATCATACAACGGCTTTAACCATGGGGTGACTTTGGAGAACTCCAAAATCAACAGCCGCCCGCTGGGTTTTAGCACCCGAAACATTGAAGCCAGTGCCGCTTCTTTGTGGGTGACGTTGCGCAAACCAAAAGCGATGGTGATTAAATCAAACTGATCATCGACAAAGGGCAAGTTTTCGGCATCGGCTTGGACAAATTCAACATTGCCCACCAAGCCTTGATTGGCCAAGCGGTCTTGTCCCACTTGCAACATTGCGGCGTTGATGTCGGCCACCACCACACGGCCTTGTGAGCCAACCAGTTTGGCAAAATGCGCGGCCAAATCACCTGTGCCGCCTGCTAAATCCAACACCTGCCAACCACGGCGCACCCCTGATAATTCCACAGTATAGCGTTTCCATAACCGATGAACGCCCAACGACATCACATCGTTCATCAGGTCATAACGCGCAGCCACTGAATCAAACACAGCACCCACGCGCTGGGCTTTTTCTGTTTCAGGAATTTGTTCAAAACCAAAATGGGTTGTTTTGTCTGTCATTGTGTCCACTTTTTAAGAATCAGGACGGCGTTTTGCCCCTGCTTTTTGTAATTTATCCAAGTAGTCAGGCCACAAGGTATTGTAATTTTTTCCTAGATAATACAACCAGTTCCAATCGTAAATGCCTGTGTCATGGTTGTCATCAAAACGCAAAATCACCGCGTAATTGCCCACGGGTTGAATTTGTTCAATTTCAACATCGCCTTTGCCCACTTGTAACACGGCTTGCGCAGGTGAATGACCGCGCACTTCAGCCGACGGAGAATAAACCCGCAAGTATTCTGCGGTCAAGTTGAAATGTTCACCGTTATCAAACGCCAGCTCTAACACTTTGGATTTTTGATGATAACGAATGTCCGTCAATTGGGGGTTGTGTGCTGTGGCCATTGCGGGTTCCTATTATAAATGAATGTCGCACAAAAATGGGGATAAAAACAACCAGAATCAACCGCGTTTTGGCTTTTTATCCGCCAGCAAAGCCAAGACCGCTTGGGCCGCTTGTTGGCTGGCATTTTGGCGCAGTTGTAAATGCAAGGCATGAAATTGGCGTTGCAGGTTTTGGCTCAGTTGTGGCTGTTGTAAATAGCGCAACAGCGCGTTGCCCAAGTTCTCCACCGTCGCGTGTTGTTGAATAAACTCAGGCACCACCGCTTGTTTGAGCAATAAATTGGGCAAGGCAATATACGGTGTTTTGACCAAAAACTGGGCCAAATAATAGGTCAACGGCGCAAGGCGATACGCCACCACCATGGGTCGTTGGCACAACATCGCTTCCAAAGTCGCTGTGCCTGAAGCCAACAACACCGCATCGCTGGCCATCATGGCGGTTTGCGCTTGACCTTGCAGATAATGCAACGGCAGATCATAACCTTGGGCATGGGTTTTGAACAACTGCCCCGTGAGTTGGTTGGCCAATGGCACGACAAACTGCACATCAGGCAATTGCTTTTGCAACCACTGCGCTGTTTGCAAAAACACAGGGGCCAAGCGTTGAACTTCATTTTGCCGACTGCCCGCCAACAGGGCAATACAGGGGCGATTTGGGGGCAAACCCAACTGTTCTTTGGCCTGCTGTTGGTCAGCAACCAAGGCAATATTGTCGGCCAACGGATGACCGACAAACTGCACTTTCAACGCCTGACCTGCATAATATGCTGTTTCAAACGGCAACACGGTCAACAACAGGTCACAGGCTTGCGCCACGCTTTTAACCCGTCCTGCGCGCCAAGCCCACACGGACGGGCTGACATAATGTACCGTGGGAATGCCTTGTTGTTTTAACGCTTTTTCCAGCGGCAAATTGAAGTCAGGCGCGTCAATGCCGATGAACACATGAGGCGGATTTTCGCAAAAGTGACGAATTAATTGACGATGGCAACGTTTCAGTTTAGGATACGCGCCCAGCACTTCAACCAGACCCATAACCGACAGCCATTCCATGGGATATAGACTGTGAAAGCCCAATTTTTGCATGTGTTTACCGCCGATGCCAACGAAGTGCGCGTCAGGGTAATGCACTTGCAAAGACTGGATTAACCCCGCAGCCAATAAATCGCCCGACGGTTCACCTGCAACCATGGCGATTTGTAATGTTTTGGTCATAAATTACCCGTAGAATGAAAAGTTATAGGTCAGTTTTTTAAAAGTTAAACATATGCAAAAAGATAATTTTATTCAAGCGTTAAACAAAGCCAAATCGTATGGAATTGGCGAATACTTAGAAATCTTAGGCGAATTATCGCAAGAGAGTAACAAACAAGGGGAAATCAGCCGCAAAATCAAAGAGTTGATTACCTTGGGCATTGCGTTGAGCAAACAATGTCAACGTTGCATCAATATTCATCAAACCGATGCCAAAAAACTGGGCGCAAGCAGTGAAGAACTGCATTTGGTGCAACGCATTGCCTTGTTCATCGCGGCCAGCCCCAAAGACGATAACCACGGCTTGTGGCAAGCGTGGCTGACTTCATGGCGCGAGTTTTGTTTGTCACAAGGGCAAATCAAACACCACCACCGCGATTTAATCGGCTTGGGCATCGCATTGATTCAACAAAACCACACCCGCATTGACATGCACATCAAAGAAATCCTCAATTTTGGTGGCAATGTACAAGAAATTTTTGAAGTGGTGCCGTTGGCCTTGTTGATGGATGGCGCGCCTGCGTTATCGCAAATTCCGCATGTGGTTGCGGCTGTGGAACAATATGCCACGGTTTATGACAAAGTCGCATAAAGCGATTCAATTTGCGCGGCCACGGCGGGCAAGGCAAAGTTTTCGCTGAACCGCTGTTGCGCCGCCAACCCCATGCGGGCGCGCAACGCGAGGTTTTGCAATTGTTCAATCGCTTCTTGCCATAAATCATGGGCAAACAAAGGCACTAAAAACCCCGTTTGTCCGTGTTTCACCACCCACGTCACGCCCGAGCCGACAATTTCACTGGCAATCACAGGCTTTTGATACGCCATCGCCTCCAACAACACCACCCCAAACGCTTCGGTGCGCTCCAACGACGGCAGACAAAACACTTCACAACTTTGCCACAGCGCGGCCAATGGCTCAGCTTCACAATAACCCAGCAAGCGCACTTGGTTTTGTTGTTGATTTTGTTCGATTTGTTGTTGCAACGCTTTGCGTTTTTCTCCCGCGCCCACGATTAACAATTGCACATTTTTCAAGGGTTTAATCACGTCAAGCAGTTGGGCGTGACCTTTATAATAAGTCAAACGACCCACAGACAACAGCCGCAGTTTATTCGCCTGCCATTGTTGCGCCGTCCACTGCGCATCACGCTGGACAGTTTTGGGTTGTGTCAACCCCAGCGGCACAACCTGACATTTGTCCTGCCACTGCCTCAACGCCGCGCTGGCCGCCAAATACGGTGGACTGGTGACGATAATCGCCGCACTGTGGCGCAACAAGGCTTGTTCCAACGGGCGATACAGCGGATAAGCCAACGACAAGCGTTTATCCAACGTGGACGAAACCACATCAGAATGCCAATGCACCACCCACGGCAAGCGACGCGCTGACGGCAACGCCATTGCCCAAAAAGCGGAGGTGTTGGGCAAATGCAAATGCAAAATATCGGGGTTGTAGTGTTCAATTTCTCGCTGTAAATACCACGGAAATTGTGGGCTGATGGGGGCATAGAGCAACCGGCCCAAACACGGCACCCGTTGCACTGCAAGATGGTCTGCGCTTTTGACTTGCCACGGCCAACGGTGGTCATGCACCAACGCACGCGCAACCAACCCTTGTTGTTGTTGCTGGGTGAGCAAATCGGCCAGAAAATGTTCCATGCCGCCTGCAAACGGTGGGAAAAATTTGCCCAAGTGTAAAATTTTCACCCCAGCAGACCCACAAACAGCAGGCCGACAGTGAAATAAATCGCCGCTTGTAATGTTCCTAAAGCAATATTTTGTTGGTTGACAATTTCATTGTTCACGTCAATGTGCGACAAAAACAGCCAGCGAATGACAAAAGACACCCCCGTTTGCGCGATGAACAACGCCAAAGCCAGCGCAATCCACACCATGAAAATCCACGCCGTGGGTTGATAAACCACTAAATTCGATGTGACGGTAATCGCCAACGCCACGCCCAAGCGATGACCGGCGAAACGAATCGCAACTGCGATGTTGCCATTTTGAATTTGTTGTTGTAAATCATGGTCATGGCGACGGCAAAACAGCCAGCGGCGGTAATGGGTGATGAGATACATCAGCCCTTGCGAAGCGACAAAACCCGCCAACACCCACAGCAAACCCCACGCGCTGTCATCATCCACCCACAACATCACCGCACGGATGATCATGGCCACCGCAATGGTATTGCCCGCATCCACCAAGGCGGCGGCCACGTTATGTTGTTGAATTTCCTTTTGAATCGAAATCTTCGGCAAGCTGATGTCAAAAATTTTGCGCGTCAACGCCATCAAACCCATGCCCAGCAGGCCGTATAAGGTCATATACAAAGCCTCTGCGCCCAAAGACGGCGCGGCTTGACCACTGCTTGCGCCCATCAACATCAACGCCAAGCCAATCATCGCACCGCTTAACGCAATGCCCACGGCGAAATTGTCTTCTTCGGCCAGTTGTTTATCCAAGGCGATGAAGCGGTTGCCCAGCCAGCGAATGGCAACCACCATCAGCAACATGAGGGCAAAATCAACCAAATAATAATAAAAAGGGGTTTGCGGCCAATGTAAATAATCCATATGAATCAATCTCATAAAACCTGCATGGCAGGGATTTGCTGTTTACGCTCATTTTTGGGGGTCACAAGACAGCCTTGATAACTGCCACGACGCTTGAGTTCGTGTTCAATGCCGTTCAACACCTTCCATTTTTTGCTACACCATTCGGGGGCAAGCAAAATATCCATGGAAGCCGTGCCTGTCACCCGATGATAAACGATGTGTTGGGGTGTGCGCTCAATTAAATCGGCGGCAATGTCGATGTATTCGGGCAAGGTCATCGGCTGATATTCACCGTCGCGCCATTGTTTGGCCAAATAAGTGTGTTTGACCACATGCAACGGGTGCAATTTCAAGCCATCCGTGCCTAAGGTCAAGACTTTATCCAACGTGGTCAAGGCGTGTTGTTTGCCTTCGTCAGGCAAGCCGATGATTAAATGGGTGCAAACGGGCAAACCACGGGCGCGGGCTTTTTTCACGGTTTCAGCGTATTCAGCAAAGCCATGACCGCGTTGCACTTTGGCCAAAGTTTCATCAAACGCCGATTGCAAACCCAGTTCCAACCAGACTTCATAACCGCGCCGTTGATAATGGTTCAACAAATCCAACACCGAATCGGCCACGCAATCGGGGCGCGTACCCACCGCCAAACCAACCACATCGTTGTCCATGAGGGCTTTTTCATACAAGGCGGCCAGTTTTTCGGTTTCATCGTAAGTGTTTGTATAAGCTTGAAAATACGCCATGAATTTTTTACTGCCCAAGCGTTTGTTCACCACTTTACGCCCTGCCGCCATTTGCACGGCAATGCTGGGATAATCGCTTTTGGCATTGGGGTTGAATGATTCATTGTTGCAAAAAGTGCAACCGCCATGGCCTTTTGCCCCGTCTCGATTGGGGCAAGTGAAACCTGCGTTAATCGTCAGCTTATGCACCCGTTCGCCATAACGCTTTAATAAATCCTGCCCAAAAGTTGTCACATAATCGGATAATGCCATGCGGATTCCTTATGCTAAGTTTTTCAGTCCAGTATTTCTAGGATAAACCAGCACGGTGCTGTGGCGCAAGCTCACAAAGCTTGGAGTTCCACAGGCTTATCCAAAACAACATCCAACTGGCGCAGTGCGTGTTGCAACGCCGCTTGCAACGCTTCTTCTAATACAGGATGATAAAACGGCATACGCAACAAATCCATCACCGTCAAATTTTGTTGAATTGCCCATGCGATTAAATGTGCCAAGTTTTCGCCGCGCACGCACACCATGCTTGCGCCCAACACGCGACCATCGGCTTTGTTGGCATAAACACGAAGCAACCCCTTGTTTTTGTTCATGATCAATGCACGACCCACCGGCGCGAATGAAATTTCACCGATGACGGTTTGCGCCAAATCCAAATCGCGGTAGTTTTGGCCAACCTGCGCAATGTTGGGGTCACAAAACGTGATGGCCAGCGGCGTGTGGCGTTTGAAGGCCACAGGCACGGCTTGGGTGGCATTGTAGCCTGCAATTTTGCCTTCATGGCCTGCTTCGTGCAAAATCGCCTTGTCACCCGTCATGTCGCCCGCGATAAAAATAGGTAAATCAGCCACTTGCATGGTGTGTGGGTTAAACGGCGGCAAACCACGGGCATCCAACGGCAGGCCGAGATTTTCCAAGCCCAATGGTGCTAAATTGGGTTTGCGTCCCAAACTGGCTAAAATTTTATCCACCACCACCGATGTTTCGCCCGCGCTGACTTTTAATTGGCCGTTGGCCAGCCATTCAAGGTCTGCCGCTTGACCCAAGTGAATCGGAAATTCTTTGCCCAGCAAATCCAGCGCGGCTTTATGGATGTCAGGATCAGTTAAACCACTGATTTGTTTGCTTTGTTCAAATCCCGTGACTTCAACCCCCAAGCGGTGCAACGCCTGCCCCAATTCCAAACCTATCACGCCCAAACCGATGACCGCCAGTTTTTGCGGCAGTTGTTTTTGTTCAAACAGTTCATCACTGGTCAAAATTTTGGCGCGGAAAGCGTGCCATGCGGCTGGAATAATCGGTTGCGAACCTGTGGCCAGCACGATTTTTTCGGCGTGGATTTGTTGGCCATTGACTTCGATGGTGTGGACATCCAACAGTTTGGCATAGCCTCGAATCAAAATGTCAGACGGCAGGTTGTCGGTGCTGTTGCGCAACACCTTGTCAACAAAAATATCTCGAATATCACGCACTTGCTCAAAACTTTTGCCCAAGTCAATTTGTAAATCTTCACTGCCGTTGATGCCCAAGCGAGCGAACACATGGCGGCGATGAAAATCTTCGGCAATTTGAATCAACACTTTTGAGGGCATACAACCGACCCGCGCACAGGTGGTGCCAAGTTCACCGCCGTTGATCAACACCACATTTTGCGTGTTGCGGCGTGCGGTGGCAAATGCATTGAGGCCTGAAGTGCCTGAGCCAATAACGGCCACGTCAACAAATTGTTTCATGGTTTTTTCCTTTTATGCTAGCATAGCGAAATTGTTAAGTAAGGCATATTATTCAAAATACAATATCCTGTGGAGATTCTGATGAATGCTAAAGCCCTGATTTTGGCCGTTTATGCCGCGTTGACAGCCAATACATTGGCTCATGCGCTTGAACAAGTGCCTACTTTGAGCATTGAAAACGGTCAATTTGTGTTAAATATCCCTTATTTAGAATTTCAAACCCATGGCGAAACCGCCGCTTATGCAGCGCGCTTGAATTCCAGCAATGCGGCACAATTTCTGGTTGATTTTCGCCATGTCACGCCATTGCCTTTGAGAACAGCGCAACAAGTGACGGATAATCCAGTTAATTTAACCGATGAAGACAAAGAATTGCTCAATCTGCCCGATGATTTTCAACCAACCGATAACACGCCTGTTGTCAATGCCAACGAACCTGATGCGTTTGCAGGCACGTTGGCTGCACACAACCGTTATCGCAGTGAAGTGGGCGTTGGCAACCTTGCGTGGTCAGACAAATTGGCACAAGTGGCGCAGTCTTGGGCAAACGGGCTACAACAACAAGGTTGCGCCATGCAACACAGCGGCAACCAATACGGTGAAAATCTGTATTGGGCCATGGGTTTTACCCCCACCATAACCCAAGCCATCGACAGTTGGGGCAAAGAAAAACAAAATTATCATTATGGTGACAACCGTTGCGCGGCGGGAAAAGTGTGTGGCCATTACACCCAAATCGTTTGGCAAAACACCACCCATGTGGGTTGTGGCATGGCGCAATGCGATCATGGCAATGAAACCATTGTGGTTTGCAATTATGACCCCGCAGGCAATTATATCGGGCAAAAACCTTATTAAACAATCATATAGAAGTGTAAGAGCAAAACATTATGGCAATATTTTCTACCAGCGAATTCAAATCAGGTCTCAAGCTCATGGTCGATGGCGACCCTTGCTCTGTGATTGAAAATGAATTTGTCAAACCGGGCAAAGGCCAAGCGTTTAATCGGGTCAAATTACGCAATTTAAAAACGGGACGGGTGTTGGAGCGCACCTATAAATCAGGCGACAGCTTTGAAGGCGCGGACGTGGTTGAAGTGGAAATGGAGTTTCTCTACAGCGATGGCGAATTCTGGCACTTCATGGAACCCGCCAGTTTTGAACAATATGCCACTGATGCCAACGGTGTGGGTGAGATGGTTAAATGGCTCAAAGGGCAAGAGCTGTGTATGGTCATGTTGTGGAACGGCCAGCCGTTATCCGTGACTGCGCCCAATTTTGTCACATTGGCCATCAAAGAAACGGAACCGGGCATTCGTGGCGATACCTCAGGCGGTGGCAGTAAAGTGGCGATTTTAGAAACAGGCGCGCAAATTCGGGTGCCGTTGTTTGTCAACGAAGGTGATTTGCTCAAAATCGACACCCGCACAGGGGAATACGTTTCCCGCGCCAAAGAATAAGTCACTGGATTGCATGAATTTCCTGCGCGGGTGCTGGTTGTTGTGGCTAAGCTTAAGCGGTTGTGGCACATCAACTGCGCCCAGCAATACAGTGCAGTTTGGTTTATCCAGCGCGCCCATCACCTTAGACCCGCGCTTTGCCACCGATGCCGCATCAACTTATCTTAACCGTTTGTTATATCAGCGGTTAATTGAGTTCGATGCCCAAGCCAAGCCTGTGCCTTCGCTGGCTGATTGGCAACAGCTCAGCCCCATCCATTACCGTTTTCGCTTGCTTGAACCCGCGCCAACCTTTGTCGATGGTCAAGCTCTAAACGTCAACGATGTCAAAGCCACTTATGATTTTGTGCTTGACCCTGCCAATGCTTCACCGCATCGCGGCAGTTTAACCCCAATTGACCACATTGATATTCACAGCCCGACAGAAATTGATTTTTGGCTCAAACAAGCCGACAGCCTGTTTGTCAGCAAATTGGTGGTCGGCATTGTGCCTGCCCAAGCGATTCAAAGCCAACGGCCACTTAACCAACAGCCGTTGGGCAGTGGCACATTTGCCTTTGTTGCGTGGCCCGTGGCGGAAAAATTATTGCTCAAACGCCGTAAAGACAGCTTGCAAATCAGGTTTTTAACCGTCAAAGACCCTGTGGTGCGGGCGTTGAAATTGTTGCGCGGCGAGTTGGACCTCATCCAAGGCAGTTTATCGCCCGAACTGGTGACGTGGTTGCGCCAACAACCGACATTGCGAGTGCAACAAGCACAAGGCAATTATTTCAGTTATTTGGGGTTTAATTTGGAAGACAAAACCACGCGCTTCATGTGGTTGCGCCAAGCGGTCGGCCACGCGCTTGACCGTGCTGCCATCATGCGCCATTTGATGCAAAATACGGTGTATCCCGCCCAATCCATTTTACCGCCCGACCATTGGGCAGGCGATGCCCATTTGCCCGATCTGGTTTATGACCTTGCCAAAGCCAAACAATTGCTGGCCGTTGCCGGCTATTCGCCGGAAAACCCCTTGCACCTCAGCTATAAAACCTCAACCGACCCGTTTCGCTTGCGGGTGGCGACGGTGATTAAACACCAGCTCAAACAAGTGGGGATTGAACTGCACATTGACAGCCATGACTGGGGAACTTTTTATGCCGACATCAAACAAGGGCGGTTTCAAATGTACAGCTTGTCATGGGTGGGAGTGAAAACGCCTGACATTTTTTATTATGCGTTTCACAGCGCATCCATTCCCCCCGATGGCGCAAACCGTGGTCGCTTGCGCGACAGCCAAATCGACCAATGGATTCAATTAGCCGATGCCAGCCCCGATGCCAAACAACAAGCGGCCTATTATCGCCAAATTCAAGCGCGGCTGTTGAGCTTGTTGCCTTATGTGCCGCTGTGGTATGAATCCAACGTATTGGTGACCAACCACCGTGTGCATCATGCCCAGCTCAACCGCGATGGTGATTATGATTATTTGGACGGCCTCCGTTTTAACCCTTAGCGCATTTTAGCAACGCCATCAACCGCTATTATTAAATCATCGGGTTACGCTACTTGCCTGCCTTGCAACCTGCCAAGTATTTCTCTATTGCCTCTATAATACCTTTGCTGGTTTCTTCTCTGATTTCAACTTCACAATATAGTTTATGAATCTTATATTCAAATTGTTTGCATCTTGTCTTAAACTTTTTCTTAGGAATTATACTCTAATATTCACAACGTATTTGAGTACCTATGAAGTATAGTTTTATATATCCAATTATTTCATTAAACTCCCCATCTCCCCACATTCTTTTTGGTGATTATGGCGATATTTTTGGGTTAGATACTGATCGGAAACCAATCTCTATCTCACAAAGAATAGCATTTGACAGCATAATTGTTTAAGCGTAGATTAATGCGCATCCTAACTTTTAGGGATTTAAAAAGCGAAAGGGTCAGCACGACCCCAAGAAG
>DYSU01000087.1 GCA_020726335.1 Thiomargarita sp.
CCGATTGTTCCCACATTCACGTGGGGCTTTTTGCGCTCAAACTTTTCCTTTGCCATGAACAGCGACCTCTATAAACCCTACACTGCTAAAATTCACTATTAAACGCTTTTCAGTTGCGTTAAAACTTAATGGAGCCCATAACCAGACTTGAACTGGTGACCTCTTCCTTACCAAGGAAGTGCTCTACCGACTGAGCTATATGGGCTTGAAAACCAAAAATGGAGCGGGTGAAGGGAATCGAACCCTCACGGTCAGCTTGGAAGGCTGAAGTTCTACCATTGAACTACACCCGCAAAACCAAGGGATTGATGCCCATCAACCAGTCTTCTTACGCTCAGTTAAAAACGTATCAAGAAAGAAGTTGGTGGAGGGGGGAGGATTCGAACCTCCGAAGGCTGAGCCGACAGATTTACAGTCTGTTCCCTTTGGCCGCTCGGGAACCCCTCCGACAGATAAAGAGCGGCGATTATGCAGTAAAAAGCAAAACCCGTCAAGTTTTTTTTAAATTTTTACCTTGTCTTTTTAATAGGCCACTGTATTCATTAAAATTTGTTGCAGTTCAGGAAGACAGGAACCACAGTTTGTGCCTGCTTGCAATCGCGCACTGATTTGTTCAACGGTGGACAGTTGCTTGTTCTTAATCGCTTCCACAATCTGCTTGAAACCCACACCAAAACACGAACACACCATTTTGCCTTGATTGATTTGTCCTTTGGGTGGGTTGGCGGCCAACACATATTTACGCTCTGCATGCGTTGCGCGCTGTCGCTGTATTCTATGCGTTCGCTGTTATTCGGTTTAATTTGAGCCAAAAATGTTGTCCAAACGTTGGCTGTTGCCGAAAATTGTTTATTCCAATGAATCGGCATAAAGCAAGTGCCTGTTTATTGTGCAAAATTCAATTGCGAACGAACGATAACATCACCTAGTCGAGAACAGACCTTAACCAAGCCGTTGTCTTTAATGCCATATTTTTCAGCATCTTGCGGATGTATGTCTACATAAGGTTCATTGCGATGCGCCGACAAACGCGCAGACAGTCCTGTGCGAGTCAA
>DYSU01000006.1:0-3082 GCA_020726335.1 Thiomargarita sp.
ACAGCCATGCCCTGCGCCTGAAAAAACTGAACCCGTTGATGTTGAGGCTGTCCATGCCAAAATTGCCGATTTAGAACGTGAATTGGCCAATACGACCAACAGAATTTATATCAAGATAATTAAAATGCAAATAAAAAGCTGGCAGATAAAACTAATGCCTCAACCGAAAAAAGCTCAAGGCGAAACTTGACAAACTGAGTCAATCTGGGCTTATCCCTTAGCGCGTTTTAGCAACGCCATTAACCGCTGTTGCATGGCTGTTTCGCCGTAAGTCGCTTCAATATAGTCGCGTCCTCGGTGCGACAGCTTTTGCCACAACGCTTCATTTTGATAAAGCCGACAAACCGCATCGGCAAAGCCTTGGGGGTCATCGCTGATCAATGCGGTTTCGCCATCGACCAAGCCCATGCCTTCCGCACCGATGGAGGTGCTGACCACGGGCAAACCCAAGGCCAACGCTTGACCAATTTTGCCTTTCATGCCCGCGCCATAGCGCAAATACGAGACGAACACCCGCCGTTTGGCAAATTCGGGCGCAACTTCATCCACCCAACCGACACAATGCACGGTTTCGCTGGCCAAAGCGCGCATGGGGGGTTTCATGTGACTGCCGATCAAATACAGCGCAATGTCAGGAATTTTTTGTTGAATCAGCGGCAACACGTCTTTGATAAAAGCAAACATGGCATCTTCATTGGGCGGGTGATTGTAATTGCCGATGAACACCAAGCCTTCGCGCTCGGCAAAACCTGCGCTGGCAGGTTCACGCTGATGAACATTGGGAATCACCGCATAATCCAAAAACGGCACCGCTTGTTTCAAATGCTGGCCATCGTCATCGGTGACGGTCAACACCACGTCAGCGGCACGACACAGAGCCAGTTCTTTGCGCCGCGTCAACGCCGCTTGTTTGGCTAAAGCGGGGTTATTTTCAATCTCGGCTTGGCGTTGTTCGCGCACATAATGGATGTCAACCGTGTCATAAAAAATTTGGGTTTGTGGCGAGACCAGCCGCACAAACGGAATATAACGCTGGCCAACCTCGACGCGACAAATGAAAGCAATATCAAATTGGCGATACGCAAACGCATCTTGCAAATTATACACGCCGTGGAACACCTCAATGCCCAAAGCTTCCAGCGCATGGCGGTATTTGGGATTGCTGTCGCGGTTGTCAGCGATAAAACTCAGTTTATAGCCCAAGTTGCGCCAAATTTTCAGCAAAGTGAACAAGCGCAATGACCCTGAATCTTCATCATAAGTGGGCAAAGTGGCATCGATGATGAGGGCGGTCGGCTGTTGTTGCGGGTTGAGCAACGCCGCCAGCGGAGTGAAATCGGCCAAATGTTGGGGCGTGTGTTGTTGCCAGCGTTGATAAAACCGCGCTTGGTCGGCGGTGCTGTCGGCAAAAGTCAACGGCGGTTGTTGGCTGTCATAGGCCACAGCGGCACAATACAGCGTTTGCCGTTGTTGGACGGCCAATTGTCCAATCAAATCGCTGATTTGATATTCAAGGGTTTGATAGTCGGCCAATGCCGTTAAATCAATATTTTTCAATGTATTGGCGCGGACAATCCCTAATTGACTCGAACCTGCGCTGATGGCGCGCAAATAGCCGTGATACGGATGATCAGCGGGTTGATGGAGCGGCAAATGTTTGAGCGAGCCATCACGCAGGGCCAAAGCATAGCCTGCGCGAATGCGGTTATCGGCCAGCCGTTCTTGCGGCACCAACATCGCCGCCTGTGGATTTTGGGCAAAAATCTGTTGTGCCATGGCAAAGCTTTGGGCTTGCGGCATCACATCAATGTGCAACAACCACAGTTGGGCGTTGAACGTTTGCGCCCACGCCAACGCACCCAAGCTATCGGCTGCGGGACAAACGTTGATGGCGTGTTGGCTCAAATAAAGGGACATCTCGCCGTTGATGTCGCCTTGCACCCACACTTTGGCCGTCATGTTTTGCGCGCTCAGCATTTGACCCAAGCGGTTGAGCAACACATGCAAAGTCAGTTGTGGCGTGTTCCAGCGAATGCCTTGAATCAACAACAAATGGTCAAAAGCGTCAGTTTTGGCAAAAGCCAGCGGCAAATCGGCCAGCCCGTGTTGCACCCACACGGGCAAACTTTGTGGCGCATACTGCAATTGGGGTTCGTTGATGGTTTGATGCACTTGGGTGACAGCTTGCCTGCTGTGACACCACACGGCCAACATTGAATCGTTGTCGGCATCAGGGGAATCCAGTTCCAAACAATAGTTTTTGCCCGCTGAATCATCAATTGCTTCAAATTCAAACGGTTGAAACCGATTGTCCAATACCCGCAAGCCGTCCACATGGCTTTCACGCACACAGGCATCATGGTCCAACTGGCGCAAGCGCAAACGCAGATGGCAAAAATTGATGCGCAAGCGTGTCGCCAGCAATAGATCAACACGGTTGAAACCGTTGAGGCTAGAAGCGATTGTGAATTGCAAACTTTGCCCCGCTTCCAAATAAAACAGCGTTTGCCCAAACTCGCGCACGCTTTCCATCATTTCGCCGTGGGCAAAGCTGGCAAAAGTGGGATAAAGTTCGCGGTGAACTGTGGTGGATGTGGGCGGTGTGGCCGTGGCGGGCGTGGCCAACCGTGTTGTACGCGCCCCTTGTCGTTGGTATTGGCGCAGTTTTTCTTGCATCTGCGTCACTGAGCCGATGTAACGGCGCACTTGGGGCCAACGTGACGCGGCCAGCAAATCAATCAAGGCTTGCATGTCAGCCAACAGGCTTTGGCTGTTTTGTTCCCAATCAGCCAACGGCACTTGTTTTTCCATTGCCAACCGCTGTTCTACCCAATCGGCCAAGCGATGATAATCATTTTGCTGATCAATGGGTTGGGCATGACACGCATAGGCGATAGGGTTGGACAACAAAATGTGTTCCAACGCGCTGCGGCTTAACCCTGCGGCCAGTTGTTGGCTGAGTTCATGGCGGTTTTGTTGTAAGCTTTGGTTTTCATTGTATAACAGCGCATTGTGTTGTTTCCATTGGGCGCATTCAGTCGTCAATTCGACCACGCGCTTTTGTTCAGCTTCATATCGCTTT
>DYSU01000006.1:3182-60131 GCA_020726335.1 Thiomargarita sp.
TTGTTCAGCTTCATATCGCTTTTGTTCAGCTTCATATCGCTTTCGTTCAGCTTCATATCGCTTTCGTTCAGCTTCACGTTGCTTTTGTACTTCGGCCATGGCTTCTTGCCATTGTTGGTTATGCTGTTGCCTATCAGCCAGATTGTTTTGCAAGGCAATGATGTGTTTTTCGCGCTCATTAATTTGTTGTTTTAAATCAAAATGTTGTTTTTCCAGTGCATCCAAACGGCTTTGTTGCTCTAAATACTGTTGTTGCCAGCGTGCGCTGTCGTGTTTGAGACTCACCGCTTCTTGTTGCAGACTTTGCACCGAGCCACGCCGTTCTTGGCTGACCACCCAATAACGCGCTAAAAGCTCTGTTTGTTTTTCGCCTTTGAGCGGTTGAATGTGTTTGGCGATGAATTGTTGATAGGCGTGTTGCCAATGTTGTGTCGATTGGCTTTGGGTGATTTGCCCCGCGCCCCACACGGCATATTCAGCGGTGATCCGGCTGACATGGTAAAACGGCGTGCGCTGCGACAGGCGCAACAGCAAATCCCAATCTTCAAACATGTTAAATTCAGGGTCAAAACCTTGGCAACGGTTCCATAAATCGCGGTTAATCAATAAGCTGTTGAGTGGAATATAATTTTCATAGCGCAACCTGTGGGCATCGAAGGGATCATTGAACACGCCGAGATCGTATTCAATCACCGCTTCAGGTTTATCCGCCGCTTGCAATTGGCGTTGCACCAGCCGACAACCCGCATAAGCGACTTTGGCATCAAATTGTTGCATCGCTTGGCTGAGATAATACAGATGGTCAGGCAAAAAGCGGTCATCGTCGTCTAAAAAAGCAATCGCTTGCGCTTTGCTGGCTTCAACCCCTTGATTACCCGCTGGCGCACGGCCCAGAGACTGTGGATTTTCAATCAAATGAATTTTTAACCGACTGAATTGACTGAGCAATTGATATAAAGCTTCACCGCCATCATTGACCACCACCACTTCATCGGGTTGTCGCCGTTGTGCCAGCAAACTTTGCAAACAGCGTTTGAGCATTTGCGGGCGGTTTTGGGTGCGAATAATCACGGCGACCGTCAAAACGCTTGCCGTGCTTGGATTGGGCTGAGAGGGGATTGCATGGGACATGGTTGTTTTCATCGGGTTAGCAGAGGCGATTACATAAGTTGTTGTTAAGAAAGCTCATTGGGTTCAGTCAATTGATACAACTGTTTGGCCATTTCAACCACCTCATAATGGCCGTTATAGCCTGCTTGGCGCAGTTGCGCGCAAGGCGTGTGCAATAAAGCATTGGTCAGACTATAAGCCAAGTGTTCTAAGGCTTGTTCCGCTGTTTTTCCTTTACATAACATGGATTTGGCTTTATTAAGTAAGCGCGCACGGTGTTGTTCAGCTTGGTTGCGAATATCGCAAATTGCATTGACAGCGTATAACGATTGCAACCAACCATGAAAATGACTCACTTGGGTGTCGATGATTTCTTCCGCTTGACGTGCCGCTTCTTCGCGTGAACGCAGGTTGTCACTGATGACTTCGTTTAAATCATCGACGCTGTATAAAAAAACATCTTCTAAATCAGCCACATCAGGCGCAATATCGCGTGGCACGGCAATATCCACCATGAACATCACTTTGTGTTTGCGTTTTTTGATCGCCGCTTTGACCTCATCTTGGTGCAGAATCGGCGTGGGGCTGGCCGTGGAGGACAACACAATGTCGGCTTCGGCCAAATGGGCGGGCATTTCGGGCAATGTGATGGCATAGGCGTTGAATTCGGTCGCCAATTGACGCGCCCGCTCTAAAGTGCGGTTGGCAATGATCATCCGTTTTAAACCGTTTTGATGCAAGTGACGGGCGGCCAGTTCGATGGTTTCGCCCGCGCCGATGAGCAAGGCGGTGTATTGGTTGAGTTCGCCAAAAATCTGTTGTGCCAAACGCACGGCGGCAAACGCCACGGAAACAGGGCTGGAGCCAATCGCGGTGTCGGTGCGCACTTGTTTGGCCACGGCAAAACTGTGTTGCAATAATTTGTCTAACAATGAACCGATGCTGTGCTGTCTTTGGGCGTTTTGATAGGCCAATTTGAGTTGACCTAAAATTTGTGGCTCGCCCAATACCATGGAATCAAGTCCGCAAGCCACCCGCAACAGATGGCGCACCGCATCCAATTGAAAATAAACATAAATAGAGCGATTGAGTTCCTGTTTATTGACTCCATGATACTGGGTCAGCCAATCGCTTAATAAATTTTGTTGTTGTGCGGTTGTGATTTGTTCATCAATCACACAATATAATTCCGTGCGGTTGCAGGTGGATAAAATGAAGGCTTCATTGATATGGGGTTGTTTTTTTAATAAAATCAATGCCTCGGCCAATTTGTCTAGGGAAAAACTGACCCGCTCACGCACTTCGATGGAAGCGGTTTTGTGATTGATACCTAGGGCAATTAATTGCATAACAAAATCGTCTGGGTTATGAAAACAAATGCAAAAGCAGGTACAATACGGATTTGCACCTGCATAAACAAGAACAGGAACGTGACATTATATGCGATTACAGCACTTATTTCGTATTTCTTTGATGAGTTGGGCGTGTATTCTATCAGCTTGCAGTACGCAACTTCTTTCTTCTGAAAAAAATAATGTTGTCATCAATTCTGCTGTGGCACAAAGTTTGGCGACGCAAGCCGGCCCGTTTATTTCTGTTGACCAAGAGCATATGTATAAAATCATGGTGGCCGAAATCGCCAACGCCAACGAAGACCCTGCGCAGGCTGTCCCGTATTTGTATGAAGTGGCACAAGCGCGCCAAGATGCCACATTGGCTAAACGCGCAACTGAAACGGCTTTATTGGCCGAAGATTTTCCGTTTATAGAGAAAACCGCTCAGCTTTGGTTGCAATTGTCGCCTGACAATGTCGATGCCCATCAAGCGTTGGTGATTGCCGCTTTAAAACAAGAACAACCTGAGCGTGCATTGCAACATTTGAACGCGATGACCGCGCATTTGAATCAATTGGATGAAGGCCGTTTGCAACAAATGTTGTTGTTGTTGCAACAAGCCAAAGACGATGCCCAAGGTTTGGATATTATGCAAAAGTTGTTGGCCAAACAACCTAAGAACCCCAATTTGTTGATGTTATCCAGCCAGTTGTTGACAAAATTAAAACGTTATCCGCAAGCGATTGAAGAATTAGAAAAATTACTGGCTCTCACGCCTGATCAACCTGAAGTGGTTGATTTATATGTTAAATTGTTGATTCATGAAAAAAAGTTGGCCAAAGCGTCCGCTAAACTATCGAAATTACTGGCTATTTATCCGCAACAAAACGAATGGCGGTTGTTATACAGCCACATTTTGATTATTGAAAAAAAATACAACGCCGCCAAAGCCCAGCTCAAAAAAATCTTAAACCAAGACCCTGATAACCAAGAGGCGCGCTTTACCTTGGCTTCTTTGTTGTTGGAAAACGAAAACTACGCCGCCAGCAAACCTTATTTATTGGATTTTATTCAACATGCCAAAAACCACAACCAGCGTCAAGCGGGCTATTTTTTCATCGCTCAGGCGGCAGATCAAAGCGAACAGTGGGATGAAGCCTTGCTGTGGTATCAAAAAATTCACACCGACTATACCGACTATTTAAAAAGCCAAGCGCGGATTGTCAGTATTTATATGGAAGAACAACGCTGGGATGAAGCTTTGGCTTATTTAGAGAAAGTGCAAACCCAAGATAAAAGCGAAGCTTTGGAAATTTTAAGCTGGAAAGCGGCGATTTTGATTAAAGCCCAACGCGAACAAGAAGCGTTGACAGTCTATGACCAAAACTTGTTGGCTGAACCCGACAACCCAGACGTTTTGTATTTGCGCGCCTTGTTGGCCGATGAATTAAACCACATGGATTTGATGGAGCGCGATTTAAAACACCTGTTAAACCTCAACCCTGAACATGTCGATGCACTCAACGCACTGGGTTACAGTTTATCCACTAAAACAGAGCGTTACGACGAAGCCCATGAATTGATTAAAAAAGCATTGGCACTCAAACCCGAAGCCTATTACATCATGGACAGCATGGGCTGGGTCTTGTTCAAAATGAATAAACTGGACGGAGCCAAAAACTACCTGCAACAAGCCTTGAAAAGCAAACAAGACCCCGAAATTGCCAGCCATTTGGGTGAAGTGCTGTGGGCCTTGGGCGACAAACAAGCGGCACGCCACGTTTGGCAAACTGCACTAAAAAACGCACCCGAAGATGCACGGCTGTTGGACGTGATGCAACGTTTGGATAAAACAGCCCAATGACAGCGCGTTTATTCATCGCCGCCGCCCATAAATCATCGGGCAAAACCACATTGAGCTTGGGTTTATGCGCCGCGTTGCGTCAGCAAGGTTATCGGGTGCAACCCTTTAAAAAAGGCCCTGATTACATTGATCCCTTGTGGTTGAGCCAAGCCGCTGGCCGTTTGTGTTTCAATTTAGATTTTTATACCATGCAACATCAGGAAATTATTGATAAATTTCTCCATCACAGCAGGGATGCCGACATCACGTTGATTGAAGGCAACAAAGGTTTGTACGATGGCCTTGATTTACACGGCAACAACAGCAATGCGGCATTGGCGCGTTTGCTCCAAACCCCCGTGATTTTAGTCATTGATTGTCGTGGCATCACCCGTGGCGTGGTGCCATTGTTATTGGGGTATCAACAATTTGAACCTGAAACACCGATTGCAGGCGTGATTTTAAACCAAGTTGGCGGTGCGCGCCATGCCAGCAAACTACAACAAGCGATTGATTATTATACTGATTTGCCTGTGGTTGGCAGGGTAGAAAAAAACCCCGCCTTGCTGTTGAGCGAACGCCATCTGGGCTTGATGCCCTGCAATGAAAGCCCAGCGGCGGCGCAACAAATTCAAGCCATTGCCGCTGTCGTCGCCGAACAAGTGGATTTGGCCGCCTGCCATCGATTGGCGCAACAAGCCCCCGCATTCAATACCGTGCAAAAACAAGCGGTTGTGGTCAAAACCGATGTCCGCATCGGCATTGTACAAGATGCGGCGTTTGGCTTTTATTATCCCGATGATTTGCAAGCCTTAACCCGTAACGGTGCAAAACTGATTACAATCAATGCGTTGCAAGATGCGCATTTGCCTGAAATTGATGGCTTGTTCATAGGCGGCGGTTTTCCTGAAACTCAAATGCCCACGTTGGCCGCCAATAAAAACTTGCGTTTGGCCATCAAGCAAGCGGTGGAAAACGGTTTGCCCGTATATGCCGAATGCGGTGGTTTGATGTATTTGGGGCGGCAAATTTGCTGGCACGGGCATTGTTATCCCATGACGGGTGCGTTGGCTTTTGATACGGTGATGGCCGAAAAACCGCAAGGACGCGGTTATGTGCAACTGAAGGAAACAGGCGCGGGGCTTTGGCCGTTGCGCGATGCACAAGGTCAATTGGGGCATTTTCCTGCCCATGAATTTCATTATTCGCGCATTGAAAATTTGTCACCCGCTTTGAACCATTTTGCCTATCAAGTCGAACGCGGTTATGGCATCACAGGTCAGCACGATGGTTTGGTGTATAAAAACACGCTGGCTTGTTATGCCCATTTGCGCGATGTGGCAAACAATCCTTGGACTCAACGGTTTGTCGCTTTTGTTCGTCAACACCGTCTTAGCTAACATGATGTAAAATATGACTTTATTAAATTCTCCGCTGATGGGTATGCGCTGTATGCTCAAAGGTTTTACTTTGATTTTCCAGCCTCAAGTGCGCGCTTATGTCATCATGCCGTTGTTGATCAACATCGTGCTGTTTGTGGGCTTGTTTATCGCCTTGTGGCAGGGTTTGGATCAATTGAATCTGTGGCTGGCCAGCTTATTGCCCTCGTGGCTTGATTGGTTGCAATGGCTGGTTAAACCCTTGTTTTTCATGTTGGCAATGGTCAGTGTGTTTTTTAGTTTTGCATGGCTGGGCAATTTAATTGCGGGCTATTTCAATGGCTTGCTGTCATCGGCTGTAGAGCGGCATTTGACAGGTACCCTACAAACCACAGCCGATGCCCCGTGGTATATGTTTTTTCCACAAATTGGGGTGGAAATCGGCCAAGCCTTGTTTAAGATTCGCCATACTTTGGGTTGGTTGGTGTTTTTGGTGATTTTGACTTTGATACCCGTGGTCAATGTCATTGCGCCTGTGTTGTGGTTTTTGTATGGCGCGTGGTTTTTGGCGTTTGAATATTTGGAAAATCCCATGGGCAATCACGGGTTGAATTTTAACCAAAGTCAACAAGCGATTGGCAAACAACGGTTGATTGTTTTTAGCTTTGGCAGCACCGCGATGTTGTGCAATTTAATTCCTGTGGTCAATTTTTTCACTTTGCCTGCGGGTGTGGCGGGCGCAACCTACCTGTGGTTAAAGCATTTTGACCGCAATGCCAAAATAGATTGATTCGGGTATCGACGGCATGAATAACCATTGATTTCAGCTTCATGCTATCATGCCGCTCTTTTAGCCCTGCGGAGAAAATGATGCCGTTGACCCCAAACCAAACTTTAGAAACCTTTGCCAACCCCCAACCGCAACGCGATTACACCATTCGCATTGAAATGCCTGAATTCACCTGTTTATGCCCCAAAACAGGCCAGCCCGATTTTGCCACCTTGTCATTGGAATATGTCGCTGACCAAGAATGTTTGGAATTAAAATCAATAAAATCATATCTTTGGTCTTATCGCAACCAAGGCGCGTTTCATGAAGCGGTGAGCAATCAAATATTGGATGATTTTGTTGCCGCTTGCCAGCCGCGTTTTATGCGCTTGACGGCTGAATTTAATGTGCGTGGCGGCATTTATACCACGGTGGTGGCCGAACACCAAAGCGACAACTGGCACAACCTGCCTGTGGTGCATCTGCCTTAACGCTTTATGCAACGCTTTTGGCCCTACATTTTATTGACCCGCCTCAACCGCCCCATCGGCATTTTTTTATTGCTGTGGCCGACGTTGTGGGCGTTGTGGTTGGCCAGCAATGGCCAGCCTGAAGTGAAAATGGTGGCGATTTTTATCGCAGGCGTGGTGTTGATGCGCTCGGCAGGGTGCGTTATCAACGATTATGCTGACCGCCATTTGGATTTGTATGTGCAACGCACCCAAAACCGCCCGTTGACCTGTGGCCAAATAAAACCACAAAACGCCTTGATTTTATTCATGTTTTTGGTTTTTTTTGCGGCTTTGTTGGTCTGGCAACTGAACACTTTGACCCAAATTTTGTCGCTGGGCGCGTTGGTTTTGGTCATGCTGTATCCGTTCATGAAACGCTTTACCCATTGGCCGCAACTGTTTTTGGGGATGGCTTTTGCCTGTGCGGTGCCGATGGCGTTCAGCGCGCAAACGGGTCAAATTCCGTGGCTGGCGGGCTTGTTGTTTTTGATCACGGTGTTGTGGACCGTCGCTTATGACACCATGTATGCGATGACCGACCGCGCCGATGATGTCAAAATCGGCATTAAGTCCACCGCCATTTTATTTGGCGATAAGGATAAATTCATCATCGCCTTGTTGCAAAGTTCTGTGTTGGCCTTGCTGTTGTATTTGGGTAACTTATTGAATTTAAACATAAGTTATTACCTTGGCCTCACAGGGGCCGCAGGTTTTGCGCTGTATCAAATGGTGTTGATTTGGCACCGTCAACCACAAGCCTGTTTGCAGGCCTTTTTGAACAACAATTGGTTTGGTTTCAGTGTTTTTGTCGGCATTGTCTGCAACTATTTGTGTGCTTCTGCTTGAAATCACAATAAAATCCCTTATAATTTCTGCAAACCTTTTTTGATTAAAACCGGAGGAAATGTTGAATGTCGCAAGCTTTAGCTTTAAGCATCAATCGCACATTGACTGTTTGTGAAAACAGTTTGGACAGTTATATTCAAAAGGTCAAAAACATCCCTATTTTAAGCGCGGAACAAGAGCAACAAATTGCCGAACATTTGCAAGAACACAACGACATGGAATCGGCCCGCCAATTGGTGATGTCGCATCTGCGCTTTGTGATGTATATTGCCAAAGGGTATCGCGGTTATGGCTTGCCCCAAGCCGATTTAATCCAAGAAGGCAATATCGGCCTGATGAAAGCGGTTAAACGTTTTGACCCCACCATGGGCGTGCGTTTGGTGTCGTTTGCGGTGCATTGGATTCGCGCCGAAATTCATGAATACATTTTGCGCAATTGGCGCATTGTCAAAATCGTCACCACCAAAGCACAACGCAAATTGTTTTTTAACTTACGCAGTTCAAAAAAACGCTTGGGTTGGTTTTCGCACGAAGAAATCAAAACCGTGGCAGATGATTTGGGCGTGAGCTATCAAGACGTGTTAGAAATGGAAAAACGCCTGAGTATGCAAGACATGACGTTTGATGCGCCAGAATCTGGCGAAGACGACGACAATTTTTCGCCTGCCGCCTATTTGGAAGACAACCGTTTTGACCCTGCCTTGTTGGTCGAACAAGACAATTTGCAACAATACCAATTAAATTTGCTCTATCAAGGCTTGTCGGTTTTGGATGAACGCAGCCGCGACATTTTGCAACACCGCTGGTTGAATGAGCAAAAAGCGACTTTGCAGGCGTTGGCAGAAAAATATGCGGTGTCTGCTGAGCGCATTCGGCAAATCGAAAAAGATGCTTTACAGAAATTACGCACGGGCTTTGCGAGTTAGCCTGTTTTTTGGACTTTTTTATTTAAGTTTCAATAGCTTGGCGCAAGAACCCCACCCCGATGATCTGGGGCGTTTGTTTTTCACGCCCGAACAACGCGTTTGGCTGGAGCAACAACAGGCACAGACCCAACAGCCTGCAAAAGCTGACGTTGTGGCCAAACCCGTCGTCAAACCCCCTTCATTGCCTGACAGTATACAATTCAACGGCGTGTTTTTATCCGCCCACCCGCCGATTGTTTGGCTTAACCAACAAACTGCACCGTGGCCACCTGCAATCAAAACAGTGCGCTACCACGCTACCAGCCAAATGGTTGATATTGTTGGACAAGACGGCACAAAAATCCAGCTCAGAATCGGCGAAACATGGCAAAAATCCGTTGATTAATCACTGCAATGGTTGATTTTCATCGCCGCTAAACGCAAATCAGGATTTTTTTCATTCAGGCGTAAATTAAAAATATTGCTGTACATCAAGACGTTACGCACATAATTGCGGGTTTCCTTGAATGGAATCAATTCCACCCAGACATCGGTGGGCAAACAAGGGCGTTGTTGCAACCAGCGTTTAACCCGCCCTGGCCCTGCGTTGTAGGCGGCACTGGCCAACAGGGGGTTGTCGTCAAATTGGTCTAACATCTGGCGCAAATACGCGGTGCCTAAGCGCAAATTATTGTCAATTTGATAAATAGCTTCTGGGTTGTCCAATTCCAAACCAATCTGCTCGGCCACCGCTTGGCCTGTGGCAGGCATCAATTGCATCAAGCCCATTGCGCCGACGTGTGAAGCAATCACGGTGGAAAACGCGCTTTCTTGGCGGATAATGCCATAAACCCACGAGGGGGAAAGGGCTTGGTCATTGGCGTTGGCACTGATTTTTTGATAAAACGGCATCGGAAAGCGGATGTTTAAATCATCGTAAACGTTGGCTTTGTGCGCGGCGTAAATGCCGTAGTTGTACCATTCCCATTGGCGCGCTTGCACCGCTGCCAAAGCGCGCTCTCGGCTGGATAATTTTTCCATCAACGCCCACCATTCGCGTTTGGCCAAATCACCCAAACCCACTGCATGAAACTCTTTGACATAAAAAAATTCGGGGTGGTCGGTCAGCAGTTTTTGCAAGTCTTGTTTTTGATAAGCCACGGGTTTTTCAGCCAATTTATACTCAACTGACAAGTGATCAGCCGCCAAAAAACCATAATAATCACGCTGTTTGGCCAAAGATTTGAATAGATTTTGTGCTTGTGCCGTTTGCGAGGTGTGGTTCAAAGCCCGTGCTTGCCAATACTGCCAACGCAGTTGGTCTTTTTCCTCTGGCGGCAAAGCTTGGATGGCATCCAACAGCATTGACCAATCTTGGTGTTTAAAAGCCCATTGGGTTTGCATTTGTGCCAATGCAAGGGAACGGCTTTGATTTTTAATTGCGTCCTGCCATTGTTTGGTATTGGGCAAATCTTGTTGCAAGGCAGACAAGGCAAAATTTTGTTGAATTTGCTGATTTTCTGTTGGGCTGAAGCCATAACGGTTGGCCCATTGCAACCACGTTTGATAAGCGGTGTTGATGTCGCTTTTGCTTTGTTGTTTGAGGCCGTCAATCATAATTTGGCGCATTTTGGGTGTGTCATCAGCGATGAGGGTTAATAAACTGTTGGGATTATCATGCACCGCCAACCACAGTTGTGCTAAATTTTGCAATTGTGGGTCGCTAAAATTGGGCAACAACGCTTTGGCCAGTTGCGGCGTTTTGCTGTCCATCACCAAAGCAATCCGTTGCCATAATAAATCATCGTTGATATGATGTCTGGCATATAAATAGTTGAATAACGGGTCACAATGATTGGGTTGTGATTTGCCCACTTTCCATAATTTAATCGCTTCGTTCAGTGTTGTATTGTCTGCGCCGTGGGTTTGAATTTGGGCATATTGGGCTAAACATTGTAAACCAACATGGGGTTGTGGCACATAATCGGTTAAAAATTGTTGCCATTGGTTTTGCTCTGCCAGATAAAACAGCCAATCACGGCGCAAATCTTGGGCAAAACTGCTGTAACGATGTTGTTGTAAAAATTGGCTGATTTCATGGGATGGCACTTCGGTCATTTGCGCTTTTAATTGTAAATAGCGTAAATAATAGGCCAAAGGATAGGTTTTTAAGCTGTCAAATAAAATTTGAAACAGTGCAAAATCACCTGCGGCCAGTGCGTTTTTGGCGGCAAAAAAGCTGTCGTGATGCACCGCTTGGGTGGGTTCTTGCCATGGTTGATCAGCATTGGCAACAGCGGTGGTCAACAGCAATGATAAAAAAATAAAGCGATAATGACAGCCAGTGGTAAAAATAGTTTCCATTTGATGTGTACCCGTTATCCTTAAATAGGTAAAATAGCAATTTCTTGAAACTTTGTGGGGTAAAGTTTATGGCATTTTTTAGTTTTTTTCGCCGAATACTCGGCTCTGCTGGCCCATATGCTGAAACCGGCGGTTCAATCAGCGCGGGTACAACTTCAAATACCAGCACTTTGCCGACCAGCACCAAAATCACAGGCGGTATTACCAACGAACGTTATCCCACAGATTTGGACATCAACAACCCCACCATGTTAGAACAATTGCACGAAGCACGCAAATACCGTTCTGAAATCGAACAAGCGGCTCGCCGTTGTTTATTGCCTTCTGGCATCATCTGTGGCATTGGTTCACGCGAATCGCATTGGGGTTTGGCCTTGACCCCACCCAATCCGGGGGGGCGCGGAGATTTTTCCAAACGCAAACCCCGTGGCGACAGACGCGGTGAAATTCCCAACGATGGCCCAGGTTATGGCCGTGGTTTAATGCAAATTGACTATGATTGGCATGAATTTGCCCGCACGGGCAATTGGCAAAATCCCCGTGCCAATTTATTGAAAGCAGCTGATGTATTGAATGATGCGCGCCGTTTTCTTCAAGAACGCATTCATTTAAGCGAAAAAGACTTAACCCAAGCCATCATCGCCGCTTACAATGCGGGCGCGACGGCCACACTCAATTGTTTGCAAGACCATAATGATGTCGATTGCGCCACCACGGGTCTTGATTATTCAAAAGATGTGTTAAATCGTTCAGGCTGGTTTCAATTGCATGGTTGGCAATAATTTTTTGCAAAAAAAACTTGCATTATTTTAAAAACCTGTTACAATGCCTCGCTTTCCTGTATGACTTTTCCTAAGTCTACACATCGTTGCGGGGTGGAGCAGTCTGGTAGCTCGTCGGGCTCATAACCCGAAGGCCGTAGGTTCAAATCCTACCCCCGCTACCAATTTGATTTTCTTGCATTTTTCTTCTCTATCAGCCAATATTGCGTCAAACCGAACTGGTTATTTGGTTTATAAAAAACCCGTTGGAAATGGTCGGTGATGAATGATAAAGCGTTGTCATGGCAACACAGTCTGCGTGACGCGATTCGTGACCCCGCTATTTTAGCCCAACAACTGCATTTACCCCCTGATTCATGGCCAGCGATCTTGGCCAAGAATTGTACGCCACACTTTGGTTTGCTGGTACCACAGCCCTATGTCGCCCGAATGCAACGGGGCAATTTGGCTGACCCATTGTTATTGCAAGTATTTCCACAACAAGCTGAAGCACAAATGCAGGCGGGGTTTAGCACCAATCCTGTCGGCGATCTTGAAAAGCAAATCAACCCCATGTTATTGCACAAATATGCACATCGGGTGTTGTTGTTGTTGCATCCGCGTTGCGCAGTGCATTGTCGCTATTGTTTTCGCCAGCACTACCCCTATCAAAATGTAAAGTCTGGATTGATGGCTGAAAGTTTAACCTATATTCAACAACACAGCGAAATCAATGAAGTGATATTCAGCGGTGGCGATCCTTTGATGTTGGCCGATGAACGGCTGGCCAGTTGGCTGGCGGCGATTGAGGCCATCGGTCATGTGAAGCGGTTGCGCCTTCACAGCCGTTTGCCTGTGGTGATTCCTGCGCGGGTCACACCGCAGTTGTTGCAATTATGCCAGCAATCACGGTTGCAGATCATCATGGTGTTGCATTTTAATCACGCCAATGAAATTGATGCAGCGGTGGCGGACAGTTTGCGCCAATTGCGCCAAGCGGGGGTTTGGCTGTTAAATCAAACGGTGTTGTTGCACAAGGTCAATGATGATGTGCCGGCTTTGGTGCGCTTAAGTGAAGTTTTGGCAGAAAATCAAGTATTACCGTATTATTTACACGCGCTGGATGCGGTACAAGGTGCGTCGCATTTTGCGGTGGCCGATGGCACAGCACAGCAGATTATGCACGGTTTGCGCAGCCAGTTGCCCGGTTATCTGGTGCCAAAGTGGGTGCGCGAAATGGCAGGCATGGCGTACAAACAACCGTTAATCTGATGCGTATTTTTGTTTTAAATGGCGGATGGTTTGCCCCCGTTCATATAAATTTTCCACTTCATCACGCATTTGTTTGAGTTGATTGGTCAAACTGTCATCGGCCTTGCCTTTTAAATGGCTGATTTCTAAGGTTTTAAAAACCAAATCTTGGCTTTTGCGAAAACTTTCCCATTCTACGTCGGCCATGGCTTGGTCTAAACCCCGCAAATAGCCTTTGATAAATTCTTGCCGCTGTGGTTCGGGGCAAACCTCGTCAAACTCAATCGCACTGGCACCTACACTGTAACCACGCGATTCGGTGCAATAGTTGAGCAAACCTCTGTTTCTACCGCGTTCATAAGCCATCGCATCAGGGCTGATGCGATATTCGCTACAGGCTTGGCGGTGTTGGTCGAGATAATTCAAAGGCCTGCCATTGGCACCGTCGTTTTGGCCGATGATTTCCCAGTTGCTTTGCAGGCATTCTTGTTTAGACAAGGTGGCGCAGCCGCTGAGCAACAATATCAACCATGGCATGTGTTTTGTATGGTTTAACATAAAGGATTTAAATCATTGATATTAAGGAGTAATTATATGAAAACCAAAACCCACATTCAAAGATTGGTCAAATTGGCTTTCGACGAAACGGCCAGCGTAACCCATAAACGCTACGACCCTTTTGGGATACGACGTGAAGGATATTGGCTGATTTTTAATCACACCATGCGTTATATCGGCTATAGCAAACAAACCGCCGTGGATTATTTGCAACAATTGATTGAGGTTCAAACCAAATGCAGATGTTGAGCCAAAAAATCACGAATCGCATGTGCAGGTTTGGCACCGCTGAAACGCGCTGTCACTTCACCTTGGTCAAACAATAATACGGTAGGAAAACCGCGCAGTTTGTAATGCCCCGCCAAACGCATGTTATCATCAACTTCCACTTTTGCCAACAACCATTGCCCTTTGTGTTCCTCAACCAAATGTTCCAACACGGGGGTGAGCATTTGGCAAGGCGCGCACCAATCTGCCCAAAAATCAACTAAAATCGGCTGTTGATACGAACTCATAACCACTTGTTGTTTAAAATGTTGTTCATCGGTGTCAAAAGTAAATTGAGAAGGGTGGGATAAATGATTAAACATGGCGCACTCGTCATTGGGAAAAACGGTAATGTTTTTTAATTGCTTGGCTGATTTGCCATTGGCAAGACAACCCTTTGGAAAAATGGACTAAATCGCCTTTTTGAATTAAAAATTGTTCTCCACTGTCGCAAGTCACCGTCACTTCACCCGCCAAAATATAACAGGCTTCATCTTGCTCATATGTCCATGGAAAAGTAGAGATTTCCTTTTGCCAAATAGGCCAATACTCTACGCCCAAAACGTCTAATTTAGCGTCAGAAGGGTTATGTTCAACGGTGACTTGTGCCATGGGAAAACTCATATTTGGGTTGATAATAATCGTATTGGCCTTTTGACCACTGATAAAACACATAACCGGGCGCACTGACATCCCCTTTGGCATTAAATTGAATCGCGCCCAAGACGGTGTTAAATGTGCCTTGGTGCAACGCATGGGCGACTTTATCAACATCTGTTGATTTGGCTTGCACCACCGCTTGCGCCCACGCTTGCAGTGCGCCATAAGCGTATAACACATAGCCTTCAGGTTCAATTTTTTCTGCGCGAAATTTTTCCACCACAGGCGCGGCTTCAGGGTTTTTGCGCGGGTCAGGGCTGAAGGACATCAGTGTGCCTTCACCTGCATCGCCTGTGATGCCCCAAAATTCATTGGTGACCAACGCATCGCCTGAAATCAAACGGGCGTTCATGTTTTGAGCGCGCATTTGCCGCACAATCAAGCCCGCTTCGGTGTGATAACCGCCCAAATAAACAATATCAATTTGTTGTTGTTTTAGCTTAGAAACCAATGACGTATAGTCTTTTTCACCCGCGCTGATGGCTTCATATAAATCAGCTTGTTTGCCGCGTTTTTCCATCGCTTTTTGGGTTTCATCCACCAAGCCTTTGCCATAAGCGGTTTTGTCGTGAACCAAGGCCACTTTGGCCTTTTTAAATTGGCGGGCAATCAATTCGCCCGCGACATCGCCTTGTTGGTCATCGCGCCCACAAACCCGAAAAACACTGTCTGCGCCTTCATCGGTTAAGCGCGGGTTGGTTGAACCGGGGGAAATTTGAACCACGCCTTCTTCGGCATAAACTTTGGACGCGGGAATGGATGAACCAGAGCAAAAATGACCTGCGACCAACACCACGCCTTTGTTGACCATTTGGTTGGCCACAGCCACCGCTTGTTTGGGGTCGCAAGCATCGTCGGCGATTTCTAATTTCAATGGCTCGCCCAAAACGCCGCCTGCGGCGTTGAGGTCAGCCACCGCCATTTTTGCCCCTTCGTACATTTGTTTGCCAAAAGAGGCATATTGACCTGTCATCGGTCCTGCCACGGCGATGTTGATGTCGGCAACAACGGTCAAAGGTTGGGTGAAAAAACCGCATAACAATACGGGAACCATGTTCTTCATTGGGTAAATTTCTTCCAGTAGGGTAAAACAATCAAGGCAATGATGGTCGGGACAAAAATGATACCCAACACCCATTCTTTGTGTGGAATTGAATCCAAAACCGCTTTGTTGGGCGGGATGAGATAAAAAGCCGTGGTGTAAATCAGAAAAATGAAAAAATAAAGATAAACGCCCCAACGTTTGAAGCGAAGCAAACCAATGGCGGCAATGACAAAGCTGAATTTAATGCAAAAATACCAGATATGGCGACCCAGCGAAAATTCTTGATAATGAAAGGGAATTTGAAAAATTTGAAAAATCCCAAATAACAACAAAGCCCACGCCAAAATCAACACAGCCAGAGGCTTTTTATCATCATCAGTGTTCATGATTGATACCCTTCGTGTTTATTGGATGGTTCGCCCTATACGGCCAAGATCAATGCCGCCATTTGACCAATCCCAATACATCCAAATAAAAAAGGCTTTACCCACTAAATTTTCTTCAGGCACAAAACCCCAATAACGGCTGTCGCGGCTGTTGTCGCGGTTATCCCCGAAAACAAAATAATGTCCTTGTGGCACCGTCACCCGTTCATAAGGGCCTGGGTCTAAGCGGTTGGGCCAAACCAATATATCATGTTTGACTTCGCCCAAACTTTCATTAAATTGTCTCGCCCCTGTCATGCTGCTGCCCGCACCCAAACCTTGATAAACCCCCAAATCGGTTTTGCTCACCGCTTCACCGTTGATAAACAAGGTTTTTGTCATGTTATTATAAACCAGTTCATCGCCGGGTAAACCCACCACCCGTTTGATAAATGGAATCGCAGGATCAACGGGATAACGAAAAACCACCACATCGCCGCGTTCAGGTTGGCCTAAATCCAGCACTTTGGTGTTTAATACGGGTAGACGCAAACCATAGCTGAATTTATTGACCAAAATAAAGTCACCAATCAACAAAGTGGGCATCATCGAACCCGATGGAATGCGAAAAGGCTCAACCACAAACGAGCGCAACACCAACACCAATAAAAAAATGGGAAACAGCGAACGGGGCAAATCAATCCACGCAGGCACCAATTCTTGTTCAGTTTTACCCGTTTGCTCACTTTGCGCTTGGCGTTTTTTCAGCAAAAACACGCGGTCATACACCCAAATCGCCCCTGTGACGACAACCAAAATCACCAATACCGCCGCTAAATCCATCATTGTTGTTTTTTATTCCCAACATTAAGTACCGCTAAAAAGGCATCTTGTGGAATGGCCACTGAACCCACTTGTTTCATCCGCTTTTTGCCCGCTTTTTGTTTTTCCAACAGCTTGCGTTTGCGCGTCACATCGCCACCATAACATTTGGCGGTCACATTTTTACGCAAGGCTTTCACCGTTTGCCGTGCGATGATATGGCTGCCAATCGCCGATTGAATTGCAATATCAAACATTTGCCGTGGAATCACTTCCTTCATTTTTTCCACCAATTCCCGACCACGATAAACGCTTTGCTCTTTATGCACAATACTGGACAAAGCGTCCACTTTATCACCATTGACCAGAATATCCAACTTTACCAAATCCGCAGGTTGAAAGCGCAAAAATTGATAATCCATCGACGCATAACCACGGCTAACCGATTTTAAACGGTCAAAAAAATCCAGCACCATTTCATTCATCGGCAGTTCATAAGTCAACGACACCTGCGAACCCAAATATTGCAAATGGGTCTGCACGCCCCGTTTTTCGACACATAAATTAATCACACTGCCCAAATATTCGTGTGGCATCAACATGTTAGCGGCAATAATCGGTTCACGGGTTTCTGCAATTTCATTCGGTGGCGGCAACAGCGCAGGGTTATCAATCATCAACACCGAGCCATCTTTTTTCACCACTTCATAAATCACCGTGGGCGCGGTGGTGATTAAATCCAAATCATATTCGCGTTCCAGCCGCTCTTGCACGATCTCCATGTGCAACATGCCCAAAAAACCACAGCGAAAGCCAAAACCCAAAGCTTGCGAGGTTTCAGGCTCATAATGCAAGGCGGCATCGTTCAAGCGCAATTTGGCCAATGCGTCACGAAACGCGGCATAATCCGCCGAATCAATCGGAAACATGCCCGCAAACACCCGAGGTTGCATCGGTTGAAATCCGGGCAAAGCTTTGCTGGCAGGTTTATCGGCGGCGGTAAAAGTATCGCCCACAGGCGCGCCGTCAATTTCTTTGACCCCCGCCACCACAAAACCGACTTCCCCCGTTTTTAAACCCTCGGTATCGGTCATTTTTGGGGTGAAAATACCGATTCTATCGACTTGCACTTTGCGCCCCGTGGACATCACTGCAATTTTTTGCAATTTGGCCATTGAACCATTGACCACCCGCACCAACGACACCACGCCCAAATAATTGTCAAACCATGAATCTATAATCAAGGCTTGCAAGGGCGCGTTGGGGTCGCCTTTGGGCGGCGGGATTTGATGCACCAAGGCGGCCAACAATTCTTTGACCCCAAAGCCCGTTTTCGCGCTGATTTGTGCCGCCTGTTGTGCGTCGATGCCGATGATTTCTTCAATTTCTTTTTTGACTTTATCGACATCAGCCGAAGGCAAATCGACTTTATTCAACACAGGCACGACTTCCAAACCTTGGTCAAGGGCGGTATAACACACCGCCACGCTTTGCGCTTCGACACCTTGGGCGGCATCCACCACCAACAACGCACCTTCACAGGCGGCCAATGAGCGCGACACCTCATAAGAAAAATCGACATGGCCGGGGGTATCAATAAAATTCAATTGATAGACTTGCCCATCATCGGCTTTGTATTTTAAAGTCACACTTTGCGCTTTAATGGTGATGCCACGCTCGCGCTCAATATCCATAGAATCAAGCACTTGCTCTGCCATTTCGCGTTGGGTCAGCCCTTCACACAACTGGATGAATCGGTCAGCCAACGTGGATTTGCCGTGGTCGATATGGGCGATAATAGAAAAATTACGAATGTGTTGCATTTAGGTCGACTGGGTTAATGTGGATAACAAAGTCACTACAATATTCTTCATTCCTCACCAGAAATCAACAAGCTGGCAAGGAAGCAGAAAAGCACGCTTTTTTACGAAAAAAGTGACAGGTTTTGGATCTGTTTTGACACGGGTTATTTTTGCTCCTCGGGTACGCGAATGGCTAAAAACATCGGTGAACGGCCACGGTGGAGCAACAGAGCGACCACTTGACCCGCTTTGAGGCTTTCGCTTTGTTTTTTGAACTCATCTAAGTTGATGATTTTTTTGGTGTTTAGACTCAAAATCACATCATCGACTTGAATCCCCGCCAAGGCGGCGGCAGTGCCTTTTTTCACCCCTTTGACCAACACCCCATTTTCTTTGATTTTCAAAGCCTCACGGGTTTTTTTGTCCAGGTTTTCCAGCTCCAACCCCAAACGTTTGTCTTTGAAGGTTGAACTTCCATCGCCATCCAGCGCATTGTCCATGTCGTCTGATTCGGGCAATTGCTCCAACAGCACATCTAAAGTCATTGGTTTGCCATCGCGGATAATCAAGGCTTTGGCGGTTGAACCCACCGCAGTTGCGCCCACAATCGGCGGTAAATCGGAGGAATGGTTGATGGTTTCGTCATTGAATTTAATCACAATATCGCCTGTTTTGAACTGGGCTTTTTCCGCAGGGCTGTTGGGCAGCACTTTGGCCACCAACGCACCTTGGGGTTTGTCCATGCCAAAGGATTCGGCCAATTCACGGTCAACATCTTGAATCAACACGCCCAGCCAACCGCGCACCACTTTGCCTGTGGTTTTCAATTGATTGACCACGTCTTTGACCACATCAATGGGAATGGTGAATGACAAGCCCATAAAACCACCCGTGCGGCTGTAAATTTGTGCATTCACGCCCACCACTTTGCCTTGTAAATTGAACAATGGGCCGCCTGAATTGCCGGGGTTGATGGCCACGTCGGTTTGAATGAAAGGAATGTAATTGCTGTCACCATTGGGCAAACTGCGGCCTTTGGCACTGACAATCCCCGCTGTGACAGAATGGTCGAAGCCAAACGGTGAGCCAATCGCCAACACCCAAGAGCCGACTTTCAAGTTTTCTGATGAACCCAATTCGACCGTTGGAAAATCATTGCCTTCGATTTTTAACAAAGCCAAATCACTGTGTTCATCACTGCCGATGAGTTTGCCCGCCAATTCGCGGCGGTCATTGAGGCGCACGATGATTTCAGCAGCATCTTCAATCACATGGTGATTGGTGACCACATAGCCGTCCTTGGAAATGATAAAACCTGAACCCAAAGACGTGGATTCGTATTTATCCGCTTGATTTTCAGGTTGTTGCCTTTGTTCATCGAAAAAATGGCGGAAAAAATCTTGCAAAATTTTATCTTCAGGGGTGTTGCGCTTCCATGTTTGTTTGTCTTCGCTGTCGGCTTCTTCAGCCGCCACTTTGGTGCGGGTGCTGATGTTGACCACCGCCGCCGCGTTGGCTTCAACCAAGCCCGTAAAATCGGGCAAACCTTCGGCACGGGCGGTTACGCCCCCCGCTAAAACAAATAAAATCAGAAACTTAATCCAAAGTGTGGCCTGTTTTTTCATTGATTTTCCTTGAGGGTTAATTTATTTTTTAACAATTCATTGACTTGATTGGGATTGGCTTTGCCTTTGGATAATTTCATTATTTGGCCGACAAAAAAACCAAATAACTTGTCTTTGCCACTGCGGTATTGTGCCACCGCTTCAGGGTTGTTGGCCATCACATCAGCAATCAACGCCCCAATGGCACGGTTGTCCGTCACTTGTATCAAGCCTTGTTGGGCAATGATGTCATCGACTGAACCTTCGTTTGCCCACAGGTGTTCAAACACTTGTTTGGCCATTTTACCCGAAAGGGTGTTGTCAGCAATGCGTTGCACCAACAACGCCAGTTGTGACGCGCTGACGGGCGATTGCTGGATGTCCAACCCATTTTTATTCAACTGCGCGGCCAAATCACCCGTCACCCAATTGGCGCATAATTTGGCGTTGCCCACTTGGGTCACCATGGCTTCAAAATAATCGGCCATCGCTTTAGAGCCGCTCAAAACACCCGCGTCATAAAGGGAAAGACCATAATCACGGGTAAATCGCTCGCGTTTGGCATCTGGCAATTCGGGCAAGGTGGCGGCCACGGCTTGCAAAAAATCATCATCCAAGATCACGGGCAATAAATCAGGGTCGGGAAAATAACGGTAATCGTTGGCTTCTTCTTTGGAGCGCATCGGGCGGGTGGTGTTGTTGTCGGCATCATACAAGCGCGTTTCTTGCTTCACAGTGCCGCCGCTTTCAATCAAATCAATTTGCCGCTCAATTTCATAATTGATGGCACGCTCAACAAAACGGAAGGAATTTAAATTTTTCAACTCAGCACGTGTGCCAAATTTTGCTTGACCTTTGGGACGCACCGACACATTGGCATCGCAACGAAATGAACCTTCTTGCATGTTGCCATCGCAAATATCCAAATAGCGCACCAGTTCGTGAATTTTTTTCATATAGGCCACCGCTTCTTTGGCGGAACGGATGTCAGGCTCGGACACGATTTCCAGCAATGGCGTGCCTGCGCGGTTTAAATCAATGCCCGACAGGCCATGAAAATCCTCATGCAAGGATTTGCCCGCATCTTCTTCTAAATGGGCGCGGGTGATGCCGATGATTTTTTGTTCGCCATCGACTTCAATGCTGATTTCGCCTGTTTGCACAATCGGCAATTCATATTGAGAAATTTGATAACCTTTGGGTAAATCAGGGTAAAAATAGTTTTTGCGCGCAAACACCGAGCGTTTGGCCACTGTCGCACCAATCGCCAAACCAAATTTAGCCGCCATGCGCACCGCTTCTTTGTTCAACACAGGCAACACCCCGGGCATGGCCAAATCGACCAAACAAGCTTGGGTGTTGGGTGATGCACCATAGGCAGTGGCAGCAGATGAAAAAATTTTGGTTTGTGTGGCAAGTTGGGCGTGAATTTCTAAACCAATCACTGTTTCCCATTCCATGACGTATTCCTTTATGGCAAAAACGGGCTTTATTATAAACGATTCAACAGCGGATTGTTGGGCAAAGTAGCCACGCATCCCCCACGCCAAACGGCATTGGCTGAGGGATAAACGCGGTTTAGTCCAAGAAACTGCGCAGTTGTTCCGAACGGCTGGGATGGCGCAATTTGCGCAACGCTTTGGCTTCAATTTGGCGAATGCGTTCACGGGTGACATCAAAGCGTTTGCCCACTTCTTCCAAGGTGTGGTCGGTGGACATGTCAATGCCAAAACGCATACGCAACACTTTGGCTTCGCGTGTAGTCAAACCGTGTAACATCGCTTGGGTTGCGCGGCGCAAGCCTTCAAACGTGGCCGATTCAATCGGTGATTGAATGTTCATGTCTTCAATGAAATCACCCAAATGCGAATCTTCATCATCGCCAATCGGGGTTTCCATCGAAATCGGTTCTTTGGCGATTTTCAATACTTTGCGAATTTTGTCTTCAGGCATTTCCATCCGCTCTGCCAATTCTTCAGGGGTCGCTTCGCGGCCTTGTTCCTGTAAAATTTGCCGTGACACCCGATTAAGTTTGTTAATGGTTTCAATCATATGCACGGGAATGCGAATGGTGCGCGCTTGGTCAGCGATGGAGCGGGTGATCGCTTGGCGAATCCACCATGTGGCATAGGTTGAAAATTTATAGCCGCGACGGTATTCAAATTTATCCACCGCTTTCATCAAACCGATGTTGCCTTCTTGAATTAAATCAAGAAATTGCAAGCCTCGGTTGGTGTATTTTTTGGCAATGGAAATCACCAAACGCAAATTGGCTTCAATCATTTCTTTTTTGGCAAACCGCGCTTTGGCTTCGCCCAACGACATTTGGCGGTTGATTTCTTTGATTTCCTTTAAACTGACTTGACAACTTCTTTCTAAATCAATCAGTTGCATTTGGTGATCTTTCAGATTGCCCTTATGGGGGGTCAGGCGTTCGCGCTCGCTGGGGGTTAAATTGGCGATTAAATTGTCCAACCAATCGAGGTTGGTTTCATTGTCTCGAAAAATGCGTAAAAACAAACGTTTATCCATGCGCACTTTGCGCAAACATATGTCGCGTATCGCTTTTTCATGTTGGCGAATCACGTCCACCGATTGGCGTAATTTGGCGGTTAATTGGTCAATAACCCTGTATAAAACTTTAAATTGCAAAAAGCAATCGACCAAAGCTTGTTGTTTTTCCAAGGCTTTTTGATGATCATGGCCGTATTTTTCTTTGGATTTTTGGCAAGATTGATACAGTTTGTTCAATTCGCCAAAGCGTTTTTCCACTTCTTCAGGGCTTAAGTCATCGTCTACATCGTCATCATCGCCTGATGACGCTTTGGGTTTGGGAATATAATCTTTGGCCGTTTCTTCTTCGGTCAATTCTTGATGAAAACCGTTGATTAAATCGGTCAGTTTGAATTCATCTTGTTGCACTTTTTCATACAAGCGCAAAAAGGCGGCAATCATGTCGGGATGGGTGGCCAACGCTTCCATCACTTGGCGGTTGCCTTCTTCGATGCGTTTGGCAATTTGAATTTCGCCTTCACGGGTGAGCAAATCCACCGTTCCCATTTCACGCATATACATGCGCACAGGGTCAGTGGTGCGGCCAAACTCGCTGTCAACGCTGGTCAACGCTGCCACCGCCGCTTCTGCGGTGTCGTCATCGGTGTTGACACGGGCATCTGACATCAGCAAAGAATCTTCATCGGGCGCGTATTCATCCACCGTTATGCCCATGTCATTGATCATGCTGATGATGGTTTCAATTTGGTCAGAATCAATGATTTCTTCAGGCAAATGGTCGTTGACTTCGTGATAGGTCAAATAGCCTTGTTCTTTACCTTTGGCGATTAATAATTTTAATTGCGATTCTTGTTGTTCGTAATCCATTTTGCTCTTACCTGCGAGGTTGCCGTAACTCTTCTTTATCTTCGGCGGTTAAATTCATCAGATGTTGACTGCTTAAGTACGCAATGCGTTGTTTTTGATAAGCAGTGGTTAATCCATTGATTGCGCCTAAGAATTCTGCTTTGATGTCGGTATTTTCCAATACGGTTTGTCTTGCTAAAATCGCCAATGGCTTTTCATACGGCGTATTACGCCAGTGTTCCAAAATTGAACCTGTGGTCAGTGTAGGGTTTTTTTGGGCAAACTCAAGCAATTTGACCAATAAATCTATGCCCTTACGTTCCAAACGGGCAAAATCAGCCAACGATGCAACCGATTGTGCCAATTTGGGTTGTTGCAACAACAATACGATGGCGGTGCGCACCAAAGAAGGTTGGACACTGTGATTAACCTGCGCTTGCTTGGGTGTTTGTGCTTGTATTGGCGCGCTTTGAGTCAATTGCGCCACTTTAGGCAAATTCAACTGGGTCAATTCTGCCAGCCGTTTTTGCAATAAAGTCAAATAGGCACCCGCAGGAATTTGTTGTAGCAAAGGTTTGGCCAACGCCAACAATTGCGCTTGGCCCTCTAAACTGTGGACGTTGGTTTGTCGCAACCAATGTTCAAACAAAAATTGCGACAATGGCAAAGCGGCATCCAATTGCTTTTGCAATGCGATTGTGCCGTGTTGTTGCACCACGCTGTCAGGGTCTTCACCGTGGGGCAAAAAGGCAAATTTAACTTGACGCGCACCCGTTAAAAATGGCAAGCAAATTTCCAACGCCCGCCACGCCGCTTTTTTGCCCGCTTCGTCACCGTCAAAACAAAACAACACGTCATTGACCAGACGAAAAATCTGTTGCACATGTTCGTTGTGGGTGGCTGTGCCTAAGGTTGCCACCGCATTGACAAAACCCGCTTGGTGCAAGGCCAGCACGTCCATATAGCCTTCCACCACCATGATTTGGGTGACGCTGGGACGCTGTTGGCGCACTTGATAGAGGCCGTAAAGTTCCGCACTTTTATGAAATACCGCCGTTTCGGGTGAATTTAAATATTTGGGTTTGCCATCGTCCAACACCCGCCCGCCAAAACCGACGATGCGCCCGCGTTTATCGTGAATGGGAAACATCAGGCGATGGCGAAAACGGTCATAAAAACGGTTTTTGTTTTCGCTGATTAAACCTGTGGGGTTAAGTTGGGCTGGGCTTTGCTTGAGCGTTTGGCTGACAAAATGCCACGCATCGGGCGCGTAGCCCAAGCCAAATTGGGTCACTGTCGCCGCTTGTAAACCGCGCTGTTGCAAATAACGGCGGACAAGGTGTTGTGCTGGGGCTTGATTTAATTGCTGTTGATAAGCTTGCGCCATCTGCATTAATTGCAGGTAAACAACTGAATTATTATCATTTTCTTGAGATTGCCCTTGTTCGTAAACCACGGGCAAATCCACACGGTCAGCCAGCTCTTGCACTGCATCAATAAACGCTAAGTGCAGGTAATCCATCAAAAAACTGATGGCATTGCCGCTGGCATCGCAACCAAAACAGTGATAAAACTGCTTGGCCTGATTGACCGAAAAAGAAGGGGTTTTTTCGTTGTGAAACGGGCAACAAGCCATGTAATTTTTACCTGACTTGCGCAAAGGGACGTAAGTATTGATTAAATCAACAATATCAGTGCGCGCCAACACCTCATCAATAAATGGGCGGGCGATATACCCTGACATGTTAGCTTAAGCGTTGTTTTACCAAACCACTGACTTGTGCCATATCGGCACGGCCTTGCAATTGCGGTTTTAATATGGCCATGAGTTTGCCCATGTCACGCATTGAAGTTGCGCCTGTGTAGGTCATGGCTTGTTCCAACAAAGCCAAAATTTCGTTTTCAGTCAAGGCTTTGGGCAAATAAGCTTGAATCACTTCAATTTCAAATGCTTCAACTTCAGCCAAATCGTTGCGTTGGGCGGCGGTATATTGTCTAATTGAATCATGGCGTTGCTTAACCATTTTATCTAAAATGGCTAAAATTTGGCTGTCGTCTAACGTCACGCGCTCATCAACTTCACGTTGTTTAATCGCCGCCAACATGAGACGAATCACCCCAAGACGGGACTTGTCACCGCTTTTCATCGCGGTTTTCATATCATCAGTAATGCGCTGTTTTAAAGACATGGTGGTCAAAGCCAAGTTAAGGGGTGGAAACCCTATCAATACAAACGTTCGCGTCGAGTGACATCACGGGACATTTTTTTGGCATGTCGTTTTACCGCAGCGGCGGCTTTGCGTTTGCGCTCAGAAGTTGGTTTTTCATAAAATTCTTTTTTATGCACATCGGCTAAAATGCCTGCTTTTTCACAAGCGCGTTTAAACCGACGAATGGCCACTTCAAAAGGTTCATTTTCTTTGACACGAACGGTAGGCATGTATTCATTTACCTCAAAATAGTCTCTGTTGAAAAACTGTGCATGATAGCATTGTTGACGCAAAAAGAGCAAGTATGCCATGCTACAATAACCGATTGATTTTTAGCACCACTCCCAAGGTTTTCAGATGAACAATACAATCCACCATCACAGCGAAAAATTGCAAAAAGTATTGGCCGCCACGGGGCTTGGCTCACGTCGAGAGATGGAACAGCGCATTGCTGAAGGACGGGTGAAAGTCAATCGTCAAGTTGCAAAATTGGGTGACAGGGTGAGTGCCAGCGATGAGATTTGGCTGGATGGGCGGCGGGTGGTGATTAAAGCCCAAAGCCAACAAATCAAACAAATCTTGTGTTATAACAAGCCGATAGGCTATATTTGCAGTCGCAACGACCCCACGGGTTTGCCCAGCGTGTTTGACCACCTGCCACCTGCGCGTTATGGGCGTTGGGTGGGTGTTGGGCGGTTGGATGTCAACACCAGCGGCTTGTTGTTCTTCACCAACGATGGTGAGCTGGCGCACCGTTTAATGCACCCTTCAAGTGAAATTGAACGCGAATATGCGGTGCGGGTGTTGGGGCAGGTGGACACGGACATGCTCAAACGCTTGCATGACGGTGTGCAGTTGGACGATGGCATGGCGCATTTTGACCGCATTGCCGATGCAGGCGGTGAAGGCTCAAACCATTGGTATCATGTGACGCTCAAAGAAGGCCGCCGTCGTGAAGTGCGGCGGTTGTGGGAATCGCAAGGGGTACAAGTCAGCCGTTTGATTCGCATTCGTTTTGGTTCATTGTTGTTGCCCAGTTATTTAAAAATGGGGCGGTGGCAACTGTTAAATACCTATGATTTCAAACTGTTATATCAACAAGCGCATTTGCCTGTGCCTGAGCATTTTAAAACGGAAAATCTTGCGAAACGCCGCTAAGTCAGGCTTAAGCTTTATCGCCTAACATGGTGTTTTATCTTACAAAAAAACGGATGCCGTCATGAGAATTTTTTCATTAAAACTTTGTTTAATATGGATTTTATTGTTTTTCAGTCATTACAGTTTTGCAGGCTTGGGCTTAGAAGAGGAGCCGGTTTTGACGGTTGATGAAGCATTTCAATTCAATGCGGAAATCAAAGCAGGCGATCAACTGCAAGCGGTGTGGATTATTGCCAATGGCCATTATCTCTACAACAATCAATTCAAATTTGAGCTAAAACCCGCCCATGTTGCGCAATTGGGGCAATATCAAATTCCCAAAGGCGAAATCAAACAAGATGAATATTTTGGCGCAATGGAAATTTCTCGGCAACAAGTGGTGGTCGATTTGCCTTTGATTCGCCCAAACGCCCAAGCGGGTACGGTGGAATTGACAGTGGAATACCAAGGCTGCGCTGAACGCGGCATTTGTTATCCGCCCACCCGTAAAACCATCCGCTTGGCTTTGCCCGCTGTCGATGCTGTGCCACCGCCGCCCACCGCCGCGCCTGTTGCAGAACCCAGCGCGCCTGTGGTCTTGTCTGAACAAGATGAAATCGCACAAACTTTGGCGCACAGCAGTTGGAGCTGGATTGTGTTGTTGTTTTTTGGCTTTGGTTTGGCCTTGGCTTTGACCCCCTGCGTGTTTCCGATGATTCCGATTTTATCGGGCATCATCGTTGGCCAAGGGGAATTATCGACCCGCAAAGCCTTTGTGTTGTCGCTGGTCTATGTGCTGGCCATGGCGGTGACTTACAGCATCGCAGGCGTGTTGGCGGGTTTGTTTGGCGCAAATTTACAAGCGGCATTGCAAAACGTTTGGGTGATTGGCGCATTCAGTTTAATTTTTGTGTTGTTGTCGCTGTCGATGTTTGGTTTTTATGAGTTGCAAATGCCCAACAGTGTTCAAAGCAAATTGACCCAGTGGTCTAATCAGCAACAAGGCGGCACGTTGCTGGGTGTGGCGATCATGGGCTTTTTGTCCGCGCTGATTGTAGGGCCTTGTGTGGCCGCGCCGTTGGCGGGTGCGTTGATTTATATCGGGCAAACAGGTGACGCATTGTTGGGTTTTGTGTCGTTGTTTGCCATGAGTTTGGGCATGGGCGTGCCGTTGTTGATTATCGGCACCAGTGCGGGGAAATGGTTGCCGCGTGCAGGTCAATGGATGGATGCCACCAAAGCGGTGTTTGGCGTTTCGTTGTTGGCGGTGGCGGTTTGGATGCTGGAGCGGGTGTTGCCTGCGTCGGTGATTTTGCTGTTGTGGGCGGCTTTGTTGATTGTGTCGGCGGTTTATTTGCACGCTTTAGACCCTCTGCCTGAAGGTGTTTCAGGTTGGCGCAAATTTTGGAAAGGCATCGGCGTGTTGCTGTTGTTGTATGGCGTGTTGCTGGTGGTGAGCGCAAGCGCAGGTGGGCAACATGTTTGGCAACCGCTGGCCAGCTTGAATCAGTTCGGCGCGCAAAATGCCCGAACAGCCACTTTTCATTTCACCAAAGTCAAAACTGTGGCCGAAGTTGAAGCGCAAATTGCGACAGCACAACAACAAGGCAAAACCGTGGTGTTGGATTTTTATGCCGATTGGTGTATATCCTGTAAAGAAATAGAAAAGTTAACGTTCAGCGAAGCGAAAGTACAACAAGTGTTGGCGCAGATGGTGACATTGCAGGCCGATGTCACTGCCAATGATGCTGAAGACAAGGCTTTGTTGGCGCATTTTGGTTTGATAGGCCCGCCCAGCTTGTTGTTTTTTAACAAAAAAGGTGAGCAAGACAAAAGTTATCAGTTGGTTGGGTTTAAGCCCGCTGATGAATTTGCCTTGCATGTACAACGCTTTTTGGCGGCACAATAACGGCCAGGGCGGATTTGCGTCTCAGCGGTTTTTGTGGTATATGTCCTGCCCCAAATCGTCTTGGTGTATTTTTTGCCTCGAAAAAAGGTTTTTTCCGTACCCGTGGGTGCTTGATTTTTGGCACAAACTCACTATAAAACACCGATAACGGTTCAATAATAACCCTAGCACGCGACTTAAGGAATAGCATCATGCCTGTGACCACTGAGATTGAAAACAACTTTATCCCTTATGCCTTGCATAAGGGGGAAGCCTATATGAATGCCGCTCAATTGGTACATTTTCGTGAAATTTTATTGGGCTGGAAAAGGCAGTTGATGGAAAAAGTCGACAGCACTGTACATCATATGCAAGATGACGCGGCCAATTTCCCTGATCCCAATGACCGCGCTTCTCAAGAAGAAGAATTCACCATGGAATTGCGTACCCGTGACCGTGAACGTAAATTGATCAAAAAGATTAATGAATCGTTGTTGTTAATTGACCATGAAGAATACGGCTATTGCGAATCGTGCGGGGTGGAAATCGGCATTCGGCGGTTGGAAGTTCGCCCCACGGCAACCCAATGTATTGATTGCAAAACGTTAGACGAAATCAAAGAAAAACAAGGATTGCGTTAAGCATTATGTCTACAGGCAATAGGCGTGCATTGGCGCGCCTTAAGACACATGGTAGTTTTGCTGTAAATCGCGTAAACCTGTATAAATCCATGGCCACAGCAACATACTGCTGAACGCGGGATAAATAAACCGCCAATCGGATTCCACTTGACCTGTGATGCCGCGTATCCAAATGAACCACACTTGGGCAAAAAAAATCAAACTAAAAATGCCCAACGCTTGTTGCCACAAAGGAAACAGCCGCACTTGACGGTTATAGCTGATGGCCAAAAACGCTTGTATTGCCAATGTCATCGCATGTTGCCCCAGCAAACTGTCGGTAATCACATCTTGCAAAATGCCGATATGCCAACCAACCAAAACCCCAATACGTTTAGGCAAGGCCAACGCCCAATAAATCAACACCAATGCAATCCAATCAGGTTGCCAAAACATCGCCCACAGCGGCAGTGGCAACATTTCCAGCATCATCGCCATGGTAAAACTGAAAACAACCACCCAAGTTTGGTTATGGGGTTGAGTTGACATTGATATCCTCAGGCGTGGCAACAGGCGCGGTTGGGTCTTGCTCGCTTTGCTGGTGTTGCACCACTGCGGCAGTGGTTTGTTTAAAATAGTCTTCTGGCCAGAGCAACAGCACTTCTTTGTTTTTGTCCAAGGGCGAAGACGGGTTGACGATGACTTCAATATAGGCCAAATCAGTGTCTTGTTTGACTGAAGCCACCGCCCCGACAGGATAACCGCGTGGAAACAAACCCCCCAAACCCGAAGTCAATAACAGGTCACCTTGTTGCACATCGGCGGTGTCGGGCAAATACAACAAACTCAATTGATCCGTTGCACCCGTGCCTTCTGCGATGGCGCGCACGCCGTTGCGCTGAATGACCACAGGCAACACATGGGTTAAGTTGGTGATCAATTGCACTGAACTCATAAAAACGCTGGTGTGTACCACTTTGCCCACCACGCCTTGCGCATCCAACACGGGCAAACCTTCATAAACCCCGTCAGCACTGCCTTTATTAATCAACATCTTACGAACGAAAGGGTCAATATCGACTGACACCACTTCAGCGATCAAGGTTTTTTGTGCCGTGCGTTGTGAAATATTGAGCAAACGCCGCAAATCAGCATTTTCTTTTTCCAATGATTTAAACGTTTGTAATTTTGAGGCTAAAAGCAATTGATTTTTATGTAACCGTCTGTTTTCGTGCAACAATTGCGCTTGCGAGGTCATCGCCTCTGACAGCAGATTGGCATAACGAATGGGCGATTCAACCAACATTTGCAACGGCGAAATCAGCACAAACAAATGACTGCGCACATTGTCCAGATAATGCAGGCGGTGATCCAACACCATGGTTATTAAAGATAAAACCACCATGACCGTCACCCGCATCGCAGGCGGTGAGTATTGAAGAAACAGCGGTTTAATAGCGGCAAGCCTTTATTCTAAATGGAAAATATCGACCCCATGATTTTCAATCATTTCCAATGCTCGCCCGCCCCCGCGTGCGACACAGGTTAAAGGGTCATCGGCGACAATCACAGGCAAACCCGTTTCTTCCATCAATAAACGGTCTAAATCGCGCAACAACGCGCCGCCACCTGTCAAGACCATGCCGCGTTCAGCGATGTCTGAACCCAGCTCAGGCGGGGTGCGCTCCAAAGCGGCTTTAACCGCCGCGACAATGCCTTGTAAGGGTTCTTGTAAGGCTTCTAAAATTTCATTGCTGTTGAGTTTGACACTGCGCGGAATGCCTTCAGCCAAATTGCGCCCACGCACGCTGATTTCCATGATGTCTTTGCTGGGATACGCTGTGCCGATTTCCATTTTAATTTTTTCTGCGGTGGTGTCGCCGATTAAACTGCCGTAATGGCGGCGGACATAACTGATAATCGCTTCATCAAAGCGGTCGCCACCGATGCGAATGGATTCGGAATACACAATGCCGTTGAGCGACATCACGCCCACTTCGGTGGTGCCGCCGCCGATGTCCAACACCATTGAACCACAGGCTTCGCTGACGGGCATTCCCGCGCCAATCGCCGCCGCCATGGGTTCTTCAATCAAATGCACGTCGCGTGCGCCCGCGCCTGCGGCTGATTCTCGAATGGCACGGCGTTCGACTTGGGTAGAGCCACAAGGCACGGACACCAACACCCGTGGGCTGGGTTTGAATAATTTATTGGCATGAACTTTATGGATAAAATACTGCAACATGCGTTCAGTCACCGTAAAATCGGCAATCACCCCGTCTTTTAAAGGGCGAATTGCCGTGATGTGGCCGGGGGTACGCCCTAACATCAATTTAGCTTCGGCTCCGACCGCCGCAATGGCTTTGGTGCCATTGGCATCACGGCTTTCACGAATCGCCACGACAGAAGGCTCATTCAACACAATGCCTTTACCCTTGGCGTAAATCAAAGTATTGGCGGTTCCTAAATCAATTGACAAGTCAGTGGAAAAAAGCCCGCGTAAACGATTAAACATGGAAACTAATCAATCCTGTGATAAAGTGGTGTGATAAAGCCGCCAAGTTTAACATAACGCGGTTATTGACATAAATATTTTTTCATATTTTTTGTTAAAATCATTCTGGCCTGCTGTTGAAAAATTTATTTAAAAACAAAAACTTAAATTTTACCACCCCCGCTTTTGGCCCGTATTTTCCACAGCGGAATTGTCCGCTGATTGGGCTTAAAAATAACGCAAATAGACAGCTTCATCGCGTTCAATCCATTGTTGGCGTGAAAACAAGGTTTCCACTTTTTTTCTGGCCGCAACCCCATAAGTCAAATAGCGTTTGTCGTGGAGTATTTGGGTCATTTTTTGACACAAATCTGCGGCATTGGCCGCCGCAAACAACAGCCCTGTTTCGCCATCGCTGACCACTTCAGGACAACCGCCGATATTGGGGGCAATCACCGCTTTGCCTGCGGCCATCGCTTCTCTGGCGGCCAACGGAAACGATTCGCGGGTGGATGACAACACAAACACATGCAACAAGGCCAAATAATCGGCGATGTTGCGTTGACTGCCGCAAAAATGCACCACCCGCGCCAAACCCAAACTCTGGCGCAACGAGCGCAAACGGTTCAACAAAGGGCCATCGCCGATGATCAAAAGGCGTACATCACGGTCGTGGGCGTACAATTGTTCAAACGCATACAACAAATAGTCGTGGCCTTTTTCTTCGGACAAACGGGCGACAATGCCGAAAATTTTGTGTTGATTGGGGTCAAGTTGATAGCGGTGATACAATAATTTTTTTGCGGGCTTGGGTGAAAATTGATCCGTATCAATGCCGCTGTGAATCACTTCACTTTTTTTAGCACTTAAGCCACTGTTTAATAAACGGTTTCGTTCGTAGTGCGATTCAAAAATCACATAATCACTGCAAAGATTCAACAGCAAACCAACATAGCTGAAATGGCGGGGATTGTGGATGTTGTGAATGGTGGTGATGATGGGCAAGGCTTTGCCTGTTTTAGCCACTTTGTAATCAAATCCCCAGCGCAAGGCAAAATAGCTGATTAAAGTGGTGCGCACTGATTGCGGTGCGAGCATATCAATTTGATATTCTTTAATAATTTTTTGTAAGGTTTTAACCGCCCGCCAAAAACTGCGCCAGCCATTAAAATGAAAAGCGACGGGAATCAAATGCGCACCTGTGGCTTGTAGCTCCGTTTGCAAACAGCCTGTTTCGGTGGCGACATGCACTTGATGACCTTTGGGAATTAAACCGCCCGACAAAGCCAGCATATCCGATTGTACACCGCCCAAACCCAAAGGTTCAGTCATTAAATAGAGTAATTTCATTTCATCATCCTTGTGCGTTTCCAGTGCAATAATTGGTGGATGGGGTCAAAACCACCGCTTAATTTGCGTTGAAAATCAATGGGTTCATCCTTGTCCGTGATTTCTGTGCGCTTCAATGCCCACAAGGGTGTGGCGGCGGTGTTCAAGCCGGGTGCCACGGTCACCGCCGCTTGATAACCTGCTTTTTGCACCCAATCCATTTCTCGCGCTCGCATATTCCCTGAGGGATAGCAAAAAAAAGCGGGGGCTTGTCCCAATTTTTCAGCCAAAATCTGCCGACTGTCGTTGATTTCTTGCCAGGCTTGTGCGTTGGATAATTCAGTCAAATAGGGGTGTTGGCAGGTGTGGGAACCGATGTCAAACAGCGCGTGTTTGGCCAATTGTTGCACTTCTTGCCAATTGAGATGCAAACGTTGTGCGGTTTGGCCATAGCGTGGATGTTGTTGAGTTTGTTGACAAAACTCTGTGGTGACAAAAAAAGTGGCGGGTAATTGATAGTGCAATAAAAGAGGCACTGCATACAATAAGTTATCTAAATAACCGTCATCAAACGTCAGCACCACCTGCGGTTTTTCATCGCTGGTTGTCGCCCGTTGTGCCACCATTTGCGCCAGCGAAATCACTTGATGGTTTTCGGCTAACCACGCCATTTGGGTGGCAAAACGCGCAGGCGCAACGCTCAATTGATCATCATCTGCGCGGGCATCAACGCGGTGATACATTAAAATTCGCACCCCTTGGTGGTGACGATAATACCGCTGTTGGTAATAAAAATGACAAAGAGGTTGGCAACTGGCAGATAAAACACGGCGTATGTTCATGATAATTCACTTTATGGCAAGACAGCCATGAAGATTGCAAAAACTATACGCAATTATCCCGTGATGCTTTGATACTGTGGTTGACCTTGTTTGCGCAGTTCAGCCACGACGTTGCGGATTTCGCTCAAAGTCACTTGCGCACCGTGAGCGCGCACAAGCACACCTGTGCCGGGGGTCAAATACAGCATATCACCTTGACCCAGCAAGGTTTCCGCGCCGTTTTGTCCCAAAATATTGTGCGCGGTGTTGGGGTCTTTGACTTTGAAGGCAATGCGGGTGGAAAAATTGGTTTTCATCAAACCGCTGACCACATGAATGGTCGGTTCGCTGGTGGCGATCACCATGTGAATCCCCGCCGCACGGGCTTTTTGTGCCAGACGGCTGATGTGTTCTTCTAAATTTTTTTGCGCCTGTTCTAAGCTGTTGTTTTGTAAGGCGGCCAGTTCATGCACCACGATGATGAGGTAGGGCAAGGGTTCAGGCAGATTGGCAGTGTCGGCTGTTTTCAGAGCCTGTAGTTTTTGTTGTTGCTCCATCCTTTGATTATAGCCGCTGATGTTGCGCAAACCTTGCGCGCTCATTAAATGATAACGGCGTTCCATTTCGTTGACGCACCAGCGAAACACGGGTTCAGCTTGGCTTAAGTCATTGATAATAGGGGTGATTAAATACGGTATGTCACGGTATTCATCCAAAACTTTGCGCGTTGAGTCAAATAAAATGAAACGGCTGGGGGTTTTTTCCGCTTTATAAAACAGGCTCAACAATAAACTGTGCAAGGCTTTGTCGATGTCGCTGGGGTCTTCGCCAGCCAATAATAGATGCGGCATCCGCGCCAAATCCAACACCATGGGGTGGTTGTTGATGTCTTTTCCCAACGCAAAACCCAAGGTGGCATTGCCTTTTTGGAATAAATTACTGCGCAACAACGTACCCAGCAAAATGGTTTCAGGCGTGGGGTTTGGCACTTCCAAGCTGACTTGTTCGGCCAAAACAGTGCTGATGCGCACGCCTTTTTCACCCAATTCGCTCAACACCAAGCTGGCAACGCGGTTGCTTTGCGCTAAATCAACGGCGTTCAGTTGAATATCCACGCGGGTGAGAATCGGGCCTGACGGTGCAATTTGAATATTGCCATCTAAATCAAGCTGTTGTAAAATCGTTTTAAGCTGTTGGCTTAGCTGTTGGCGATTGAGTTGTTTGCTCGGCACCACAGGGGTTTGTTTTAACGCATCCAGTTGCGATTCATCTTGAATCACGGGCGTGGGCGCAGGCGGCTTAACAGGCGCGGTTTTGACAGGCACCACAGGGACAACAGGTTTAGGCGGTTGTTTTTCCTCAATTTCCTCATCGTCATCATATTCGACATGACCAAAACGCTGGCGCAACAACCACCATTGTTCATCCAAATAGTGCCAAACCGCGATGGCCGCGACTTTCAGCCAGTGCAACGCATAAAAGAAATAGTCCCAAAACAAAGGCAATACTTTATTTTCAATAAAACTCAAAACGATGGGCAAATTTTTCAAGGTGTAATAGCCCAAGATGTCCATCAATCGCAACCACGACAAGCCCGTCAATAATGTCACGCCCGTGAAAAACAACGCCAACAAGACCAAGGTTGCCCCCAATTGGCTGAAAATGCTTTCTAAACTGCGCCCGACCAATTGCCCCAAAACACCGCCTGCGTGGCTGGGCAATAACGCGCTTTCCGCGCTGAAATGTACAATGGCCAGACCACAACCCGCGCTCAAAGTCAATAAAAAGCCCAAACCGGGAATCACTAAAATTTTGGGTTCGGCCAATAAAATCTTGTGTTTGCCTTGATAAATCAGCCAACCCAAATGGGCCACCATGATGGCGAATAAATAAGAGAAATAGCCGAACAAATTAAAAAAAGCATCGGCAAAATAGGAACCCGCCAAGCCGCCTTTGTTGTTGACCACGGTATTTTGATCGACTACATCGGACCATGTGGGGTCTAATGGGTTGTAGGTGAGCAAAGAAATGAATAAATACAATGAAATAAAGCAAAAACCGATAAAGACGATTTCACGCAAGCCCGCACCGATGACATGGTTGTTGTTGTTATTGGTCGGTCTTTTTCGATTATAACGACGTGCTTGCATGAACTTAAAACCTTCATTAATGGTGAATCAACCAAGCCATTATAAATGAAATGGTCGAAATTCGGCTATTTTTTAATAACGGCTTGTTTTACTTTAATTTTTAAACAGTTCAACCTGTGGTTAAAGCAAAACCAAATTATTGCGGTGAATCAGTTCGGGTTCATCGACATAACCGAGTTTATCTAAAATCAAATCGCTGGCCAAGCCGATGATTTTATTCACTTCATCACTGTTGTAATTGACCAAACCATAGGCGATTTCCTCGCCTTGGGGATTGATGCACACCACCATTTCACCCCGTTTGAATGCGCCTTGTTGTTGGGTTACGCCCACGGGCAACAGGCTTTTGCCCGCGTGGCACAGGGCGTGGCTTGCGCCTTGATCGAGGAATAATTTGCCGCGCATTTGCAGATGTGAGGCCAGCCATTGTTTGCGCGCCGCAATCGGTGGCTGGTTGGGCAACAGCAAACTGCCCAAGTTTTCGCCTGCAAACACGCGGTTTAATACACCGGCTTCACGGCCTGAAACAATCACTGTGGCTGTGCCTGAACGGGCGGCCAAGCGGGCGGCGCGGATTTTGGTGGCCATGCCGCCGCGCCCCAGTTTGCCTTTGCTGTTGCCTGCCATTTGCATTAATTCTGGGTCTAAAGCGTGCGCTTCTTGCACCAGCGGGGCGTTGGGATTTAAACGTGGGTCGCTGTGATAAAGCCCTTGTTGGTCGGTGAGTATCGCTAAAATATCGGCTTCAATTAAATTGCTGACCAAACCGCCCAAGGTGTCGTTGTCGCCAAAACGGATTTCATCTGTGGTGACAGTGTCGTTTTCGTTGATGATAGGCACCACACCCAAGCGAATCAATTCATTGAGTGTGCTGCGGGCGTTGAGATAGCGTTTGCGATTGGACAAGTCGTCATGGGTCAACAATATTTGTGCGGTGCGTAAGCCGTGTTGCTGAAAAAAAGATTCATAGGTTTGAATTAAACCCATTTGGCCGACCGCCGCCGCCGCTTGCAGTTGATATAAAGCGGTTGGCCGTTCAGTCAAGCCCAAGCGGCTCATGCCTTCAGCCACCGAGCCTGAGGACACTAAAATCACATCAATGTGGTGTTGGCGCAACGTGGCCATTTGGCTGACCCAAGCGGCAATGGCTTTGTGGTCTAAACCGCGCCCTTCGTTGGTGAGCAAGGCACTGCCGATTTTGATAACCCATCGTTTATATTGAGTAATGTCTGCTCTGGCTTGACTCATGATGTTTGTTCATCGCTGCTGAAAAAAAAGAATTTTATCCAAGTGTGCGGGCTTTGACAATCAAGCGGCAATCTATCGAAAAATAAACCTTGCATTTGCCCAAGTCAGTGGTTAAAATGCGGGCGTTTTTATTGGCTTGAGCGGTAATTGGTGAGTTAGAAAAAAAACTTGACAAGCACCTTCAAATCGGTAAAATACGGCAGCTTTTGAAGCGCGGGAATAGCTCAGTTGGTAGAGCACAACCTTGCCAAGGTTGGGGTCGCGAGTTCGAGTCTCGTTTCCCGCTCCATTCTTTTAAAAACAGTGTTGCGGCTGAGTGGCAGAGTGGTTATGCAGCGGCCTGCAAAGCCGTGTACATCGGTTCGATTCCGTTCTCAGCCTTATCCAAAAAAAATCCAAAGCCCAGGTGGCGAAATAGGTAGACGCAAGGGACTTAAAATCCCTCGGTAGTAATACCGTGCCGGTTCGACTCCGGCTCTGGGCACCATCCTAAAAACCTGATTCACTTGGGTTAAAATCAATATTTCAACTGAAATTATTGAGCCAATAATGGAATATTTCCTCCAGCAATTAATCAACGGCATCACCTTGGGCGCAATTTATGGTTTAATCGCCATCGGTTATTCCATGGTCTATGGCATCGTCGGCATGATTAATTTTGCCCACGGCGATATTTTCATGGTGGCTGCGTTCATTGCGCTCATCAGCTTTTTATTGTTCGATTTATTGGGCATTTCATGGCTGCCACTGACCTTGTTGTTGGTGCTGGTCTTGACCATGATGCTCACTTCATTATATGGCTGGACAATCGAACGGCTGGCCTACAAACCGTTGCGCCACTCGTTTCGCTTGGCTCCGTTGATTTCAGCGATTGGCTTGTCCATTTTTTTGCAAAACTTGGTGCAAATCGCCCAAGGTGCGCGGGTTAAACCACTGCCGTTCACCATTGAAGGCCATTTTGTTTTGCTTGACAGCGCGCATTTTTCCGTTATTCTCAGCCATTTACAAATCATCATTGTGATCAGCACCTTGCTGTTGATGCTGGTTTTTTCTTTTATTATCAATCACTCCGCAATGGGTCGGGCGCAACGCGCTTGTGAACAAGACAAAAAAATGGCCGCTTTGCTCGGGGTCAATGTTGACCGCACCATTGCCCTCACTTTTGTCATGGGTTCCGCCTTGGCGGCGGTGGCGGCGTTGATGTTTTTATTGTATTACGGTGTGGTTGATTTCATGGTCGGTTTTTTGGTCGGCATCAAAGCGTTTACCGCTGCGGTGTTGGGCGGCATCGGTTCGCTGGCGGGTGCGATGTTCGGCGGCTTGTTGTTGGGTTTGATTGAAGTGTTTTGGGCGGCCTATTTCTCCAGTGAATACAAAGACGTGGCCGCGTTCACTGTGTTGATTTTGTTGTTAATTTTTCGCCCAAACGGTTTATTGGGCAAAGCGGAAATTGCAAAGGTATAAGGGATGCAAGAAGGGTTGGCCATCATCATGTTTGTTGTGGTTTGTCTGGTGATTATGGCAGGTTATCCTGTCGCGTTCACCTTGGGCGGCACCGCTTTGATTTTCGCGGGCATCGGCATGGGTTTGGATTTATTCGATGTCAGCTTTTTGCAAGTGTTGCCCAATCGTTTGTTTGGCCTGATGGCCAATACCACTTTGATTGCCGTGCCGTTGTTCATTTTCATGGGCAATATGCTGGAACGCAGCAAAGTGGCTGAAGATTTATTGCATTCCATGGCCTTGTTGTTTGGCCGCTTGCGCGGTGGTTTGGGGTTTTCTGTGGTGTTGGTCGGCATGTTGTTGGCCGCCAGCACGGGGATTGTTGGCGCAACCGTCGTCACCATGGGTTTGTTGTCTTTACCCCTGATGCTAAAGCGCGGCTATGACCCCGCGTTGTCAGCGGGCGTGATTTGCGCTTCAGGCACTTTGGGGCAAATCATTCCGCCTTCCATCATTTTGGTGTTGTTGGGCGATGTGTTGTCTGCAAGCTATCAACAAGCACAAATCAACATGGGCATTTTTTCGCCTGAAACCGTGTCGATGGGCGATTTGTTTGCAGGCGCGTTGTTCCCCGGTTTGCTGTTGGTTGGCTTGTATTTGCTTTATTTGGCGATTACTGCCACGGTTTGGCCCAGCAAATTGCCCGCACTCACCGCCCAGCAAATTGCAGAAAAACCACATATCAGTGAAATCATGCGCGCCTTATTGCCGCCTTTTTTATTGATAATCAGTGTGTTAGGCTCAATTTTATTGGGCGTGGCCACACCCACTGAAGCCGCTTCGGTCGGTGCAGTCGGTGCGCTGTTGCTGGCTTTGCTTAAAGGTGAACTCAACTTGGCTTGTTTACGCCAAGTGATGCGCCGCACGTTGACCATCACCAGCATGGTGTTCATGATTTTCATTGGTGCGGCCCTGTTTTCTTTGGTATTTCGCGGTTTTGCAGGTGATGAATTGATTCACCGCGCCTTAAACAACTTACCCGGTGGTGCATTTTCTGCCACGTGGGTGGTCATGGCGTTGATGTTCGTGCTGGGTTTTGTATTGGATTTTATTGAAATCATATTTGTGGTCGTTCCCATCGTCACGCCAATTTTGCTCAGCATGGGTTTAAACCCTGTTTGGTTGGGGGTGATGTTCGCCATGAATTTACAAACCTCATTTTTAACCCCACCGTTTGGTTTCGCCTTGTTTTATTTGCGCGGTGTCGCGCCCAAAGAACTGAAAACCAGCGATATTTATCGCGGCGTTGTGCCGTTTATCGTCATTCAACTCATCGCCATGGGTATTTTAGCCCTGTGGCCTGCGCTGGCCACATGGTTGCCTCATTGGCTGTATGATCAAAATTAAAATTAACTGTTGACACCCAAGCCCCTTATCTGTACCATGCGCGCTTCAATTCAACGCCACACCATTCCCCGATAGCTCAGTCGGTAGAGCAAATGACTGTTAATCATTGGGTCGCAAGTTCGAGTCTTGCTCGGGGAGCCAATAACCGCCTGTTTTATATAGAACTTACCTACTCCATTCGTTCGTCAAATTCATGGCACGCCAATAAATTTTCTCTTTTAAACTGCAGTTTGCATTAGGCCATGATCACCAACTGGAATCTTGGCTTGTTTATCTTGCCTGAATCGGCTAGAGTGCAAGGATTATTGACCCATCACCCACAGTCCTATGAAATACCCAACCGATGACTTAAAAATTCGTGAAATCAAAGAATTGGCCAGCCCCGCGCAAGTACATGCGAAATTGCCCATCACCGAACAAGCTTCAAAAACGGTGTTTGAATCACGCCAAGCGATTCAAAAAATTTTAGCGGGCGAAGATTTGCGCTTGTTGGTGATTGTCGGCCCTTGTTCGGTGCATGACCCCAAAGCGGCCATGGATTATGCACAAAAACTCAAAGCCGTGCGTGATGAACTCAGCCATGAGCTGGAAATTGTCATGCGGGTTTATTTTGAAAAACCGCGCACCACGGTGGGCTGGAAAGGGTTGATCAATGACCCAACCTTAAACGACCAATTTGAAATCAACCAAGGTTTACACTTGGCGCGAAAATTATTATTAGAAATCAATCAATTGGGCTTGCCTGCCGCCACAGAATATTTGGATTTAATCAGCCCTCAATACATTGCCGATTTAATCAGTTGGGGCGCAATCGGCGCACGCACCACCGAAAGCCAATCACACCGCGAGCTGGCTTCGGGTTTGTCTTGTCCTGTCGGCTTTAAAAACAGCACCAACGGCAGTTTGCGCGTGGCATTGGATGCGATTCAATCGGCTTCTCAGCCACACCATTTTTTATCCGTGACCAAAGAAGGCCATTCGGCGATTTTCTCCACCTGCGGCAACCCTGATTGCCATGTGATTTTACGCGGTGGCACGCGCCCCAATTATGATTCAGAAAGCATCAACATCGCGGCTGAAGAAATGGAAAAACTGGGGACAGCCCCACGGATGATGATTGATTTTAGCCACGCCAACAGCCGCAAACAATATCAACGACAATTGATTGTCGGACGCGATGTGGCCAATCAAATTTGTCGCGGTGATCAACGCATCATCGGTGTGATGCTGGAAAGCTTCATGGTTGCAGGCCGCCAAGAGGTGCGACCTGACCAACCCTTGGTTTATGGCCAAAGCATCACCGATGCGTGTATTGCATGGCAAGACACCGTACCGCTGTTGCATGAGCTGGCAGAAGCCGTGCGTATTCGCCGAAGTCATTAAAGCCCGCTTGTATTTCTTTTCTGTGGCAAAAAATAACATCATCTGCTACAGTGGCGCATTCTGCCTGCGGGTGTAGTTCAATGGTAGAACTTCAGCTTCCCAAGCTGATAGCGTGGGTTCGATTCCCATCACCCGCTCCATAAGCCCATTCTTTTGTTCGGGTCAGCACACAAGCTGGCCATTTGAACCCGTTGATTTTATAAAAATTTCAGCTACAATAACCGCGCTTATCTTCTTTTTATTGCGAGTCTTCAATTTTGTCTTCAGCCGCCTTTGACCAACTGGGCTTGTCCCAACCCATTTTAACTGTCTTAAACGATGTCGGTTATGAAAGCCCTTCACCGATTCAAGCAGAAAGTATTCCTCCCTTATTACAAGGGCTTGACCTACTGGGTCAAGCACAAACAGGCACAGGCAAAACCGCCGCATTTGCCTTGCCGCTGTTATCGCGCCTTGATTTAACTCAAAGTTTGCCACAAGTTTTGGTGCTGACCCCCACCCGTGAACTGGCGATTCAAGTGGCTGAAGCGTTTCAACGCTACGCCCATTATTTAAAGGGTTTTCATGTGTTGCCATTATACGGCGGCCAAGCCTATGACAACCAATTGCGCCAGCTCAAACGCGGTGTGCATGTGGTGGTGGGTACCCCGGGGCGGGTGATGGATCACATGCGCCGTGGCACTTTGGTGTTGGACAATTTAAGCACGTTGGTGCTGGATGAAGCCGATGAAATGTTGCGCATGGGCTTTATCGACGATGTGGAATGGATTTTAGAACACACGCCCGATGCGCGACAAATCGCGCTGTTTTCTGCCACCATTCCCTCTGAAATTCGCCATGTGGCCAAACGCTATTTAAAAAACCCTGTAGAAATCAAAATTGCTTCTAAAACCACCACCGCGACCAACATCAATCAATATTATTGGCCTGTGACGGGCTTGCACAAGCTGGATGCCTTGACCCGCATTTTGGAAGTCGAAAATTTTGATGCGGTGTTGATTTTTGTGCGCACCAAAGTGGCGACTGAAGAATTGGCCGACAAACTGCTGGCGCGTGGCTATGCTTGCGAAGCGTTGAACGGTGATATTTCGCAAAAACTGCGCGAACGCACCATTGAAAAACTCAAAGCCAAACAAATTGATATTGTGGTGGCCACCGATGTCGCCGCCCGTGGCTTGGATGTGTCGCGCATCAGCCATGTGATCAATTTTGACATCCCCTATGATATCGAAGCCTATGTGCATCGCATTGGCCGCACAGGGCGTGCGGGGCGCAGTGGTGAGGCGATTTTGTTTGTTTCCCCGCGTGAACGGCGGTTGTTGGCGGCGATTGAAAAAAATACCCGCCAAAAAATTCAACCGTTGGTCTTGCCCTCGGTCAATGACATCAATGAAAAACGCATTTCAAAATTCAAGCAAAACATCAGCAAGGTATTGGCTGAAGCCGACTTGGATTTATTTTATCGCTTAATCACTGAATATGAACAAGAATTTGAAGCTGACCCCATGCAGATTGCCGCCGCGCTGGCGTATATGGTGCAAGGCGATGTGCCGCTGTTGTTGAAAGACAAGCCGTTGCCTGTCCATGATTTTCGGGAACAAACCAGCGAAAACCCTGATAAACCGCGTCCAAAACGCAACAAAGCGGGCGAAGAAATTGTGGCCAGCCGTGCGTTGCCACTGAAGCATTTGCCTGAGCTGGCCATGGTGCGTTATCGCATTGATGCAGGCTATGCCCATGACATTAAACCCAGCCATGTGGTTGGCACCATCGCCAATGAGGGCGACATTGACAGTCAATACATTGGCCATATTGAAATTTATGATGAATTTACCTGTGTTGATTTGCCTGCGGCCATTCCCGCACCCACTTTGTTGCGTTTGCAAAAAGCCTTCATCTGTGGCCGACGGATGAACTTGCAGCCATTGGACGACAACGAAGGCTTGGCAGGCTATAAAACCCGCCCCGTGCGCAAGTCTAAAAAACCCAATAAAGGGAAACGAAAATCTTATTGAAGGATCGTTTGTGACACCTAAACAATATCAACAACTTGTCGAACAAGGCTATAACCGCATCCCGATTCAACGGGAAATTTTGGCCGATTTAGACACGCCCGTCAGCGCGTATTTGAAAGTGGCCAAAGGCGCGTATTCGTATTTATTGGAATCGGTGCAAGGCGGCGAACGTTGGGGGCGTTATTCCATCATTGGTTTACCGGCCAAAACGGTGATTAAAATTTATCAGCGAAAAGTGCAAATTTGGCAACATAGGCACATGATTCAAACTGAAACGGTTGCCAATCCACTGGATTGGGTGGCCGCCTATCAGCAACAATTCAAAGTGCCACAACTCTATGATTTACCTAAATTTACGGGCGGTTTGGTGGGCTATTTTGGCTATGAGTGCATTCGCTATATTGAACCGCGTTTGGGCGAGGATTGTCACGCCGACCCCTTGCAAACCCCTGATATTGTGTTGATGTTGTCCGAAGAATTGTTGGTATTCGATAATTTAAGCGGCAAATTGTATTGCATTGTCCACGCCGACAGCGCGCAAACAGATGCCTTGGCTTTGGCGCAACAACGGCTGGACAAGCTGATTCGTGATTTGGCTGAATGCGCCTTCAAGTTGGAAACCGAAAAGCGCGCCGACACCGTGGATTGTCCGCCGATTGAAGAAAACGATTTTATATCGGGTTTTACTGAAGCGGCTTTTCAACAGGCGGTGCGAAAAATCAAAGATTATATTGTCGCAGGTGATGTGATGCAAGTGGTGTTGTCGCAACGGCTGTCGATTGCCACTTCAGCACAGCCTTTGAATATATACCGTGCGTTGCGCACCTTAAATCCATCGCCCTATATGTATTATTTAGATTTAGGGGATTTTCATGTCGTGGGTTCAAGCCCTGAAGTGTTGGTGTGTGTGGAGCAAGGGCAAATCACGGTGCGCCCGATTGCAGGCACGCGGCCACGCGGGGCAACAGCGGAAGACGACAAGCGTTTAGAGCAGGATTTATTGGCCGACAGCAAAGAAATCGCAGAACATTTGATGTTGATTGATTTGGGTCGCAACGATGTTGGGCGCGTGGCGCAAACGGGTACGGTTAGGGTCACTGAAAAAATGATTGTCGAACGCTATTCGCATGTGATGCACATCGTTTCCAATGTCACAGGCCATACAAAAGCGCATGTGAATGCGATGGATGTGTTGAAAGCGACTTTTCCCGCAGGCACCTTAAGCGGCGCGCCCAAAGTGCGGGCATTGGAAATCATCGACGAATTAGAACCTGTCAAACGCGGCGTGTATTCTGGCGCAGTGGGCTATTATGCGTGGAATGGCGATTTGAACACCGCGATTGCGATTCGCACCGCCGTGATTAAAGACCACATGTTGCACATCCAAGCGGGCGCAGGCATTGTCGCTGATTCTTTGCCACAATCAGAATGGGATGAAACCATGAATAAAGCGCGGGCGATGTTCAAAGCGGTGGCAATGGCCACCCGCCATAAAACCCTGTGGTTTATAGCCAAAGAGGACGGCAAACATGTTGTTAATGATTGATAATTATGACTCTTTTACCTACAACTTGGTGCAATATTTTGCTGAATTGGGGGCAAAAGTCGAGGTGGTGCGCAACGATTGTGTGACCGTGGCCGACATCGCGCAAATGCAACCGCAACACATTGTCATTTCGCCAGGCCCTTGCACGCCCAATGAAGCGGGTATTTCGGTGGAAACCATCAAAACTTTTGCGGGCAAAATTCCGATTTTGGGCGTGTGTTTGGGACACCAAAGCATAGGGCAAGCGTTTGGTGGCCACATTGTCCGCGCCAAACAACTGATGCACGGCAAAACATCCATGGTCTATCATCATGGCCAAGGTGTGTTTCATGGCTTGCCCAGCCCGTATCAAGTCACGCGCTACCATTCTTTGGTGATTGAACAAGCCCGTTTGCCCGATTGTTTGACCATCACCGCATGGACTCAAAACGCAGACGGCTCTTTGGATGAAATCATGGGCGTGCGCCACAAAACGCGGGCGGTGCAAGGGGTGCAATTTCATCCTGAATCTATTTTGACCGATCACGGCCATCAACTGTTGGACAATTTTTTACAAGGAGCTTGATATGGCGGATGTTTTGCCTTTGACAGGTTTACTTAAGCCCTTGGTGGATAACAATTTATTGGCCGAAGTGGTGGCCAAAGATTTATACGAAAAAATCAAAGGCAAGCCCCATATTTCTGTGGTCAAATTGTTGGTCGAGCAAAAAAAGGTGGCGGCTGACGAAATAGCGATGCAAGCGGCGTATCATTACGCGCTGCCGTTGGTTGACATTGAAGCGGTTGCATTGGACAGAGATTTAATCGCCAAAATGGACGGCATCGACAAAGATAAAAAAGACAGCAAAGTGTCGGGTGAGCAGTTCATCCGCAAATACACGGCCTTACCCTTGTTTCAGCGCGGCAACATGCTCTATGTCGCGGTGGCTGACCCCGCCAATGACGATGAATTGCGCAAAAACATTGGCTTGCGTACCCAAACCAAAGTTGAATTGGTGTTGGCCAATTATGAACGTCTGCTCAAAGTGATTGACAAGGCCTTGGAAGAAGCCGACACCAAGATGTCAGATTTTTCCAGCGACGAATTTTCTGATTTGGACGATTTAGAACTCAATGAAGAAACGGGTTCAGAAACGTCAGCCGATGAAGAATCGGGCGAAGATGCCCCTGTGGTACGCTTTGTCAATAAAATGCTCACCGATGCCATTCGCATGGGCGCGTCAGATTTACATTTTGAACCCTACGAAAAATATTATCGCGTGCGTTTTCGCGTCGATGGTATTTTAAAAACGGCGGCCAAACCGCCGTTGTCGTTGCGGCTAAAAATTGCCGCACGGATTAAAGTGATGTCGCGCCTTGATGTGTCAGAACGGCGCGTGCCACAAGATGGGCGGATCAAACTCAAGCTGTCAAAAACAAAATCCATTGATTTTCGCGTCAGCACCTGTCCCACCTTGTTTGGCGAAAAAACCGTGATGCGGATTTTAGATTCCGATTCGGGCGCGCTGGACATCAATAAACTGGGTTACGAAGAGGAGCAGAAAAAGCTGTATTTAGAGGCCTTGGCCAATCCCTATGGCATGGTGTTGGTCACAGGCCCCACGGGGAGCGGTAAAACCGTTTCGTTGTATACGGGGATTAACATTCTCAATCAAGAAGGGGTGAACATCTCCACCGCCGAAGACCCTGTGGAAATCAACTTGCCGGGGGTTAATCAAGTCCAAATTGATGAAAAAACAGGCATGACTTTTGATAAAGCTTTAAAAGCTTTTTTGCGGCAAGACCCCGATATTATTTTGGTGGGTGAGATTCGTGACATCGTCACGGGCAGCATTGCCATTAAAGCCGCCAGCACGGGGCATTTGGTGATGGCCACGTTGCACACCAACGATGCGCCACAAACCTTAAGTCGGATGATTGATATGGGGCTGGCACCGTTTGCCATCGCCACGGCGGTCAATCTCATCATGGCACAACGCTTGTGTCGCCGTCTGTGTTCATATTGCAAAGTGGCGATGACCGTCGTCAACGATTTGGTGAAAGACCAAGAGCGTGAAGTGTTGCGGCAAAGTTTATTGGAAGAAGGCTTTACTGCAACGCAGTTGGATAACCCCACTTTTCAGTTGTACCGTGCCAGCCATGAGGGGTGCAACAATTGTTCAGGCGGTTATAAAGGTCGGGTCGGGATTTATCAAGTGATGCCGATTTCAGATGAAATGCGTCGTTTGATTATCGGCGGTGCCAACGCGGTGCAATTGGCTGACCAAGCGCGCAAAGAAGGGATTCCTGACTTACGCCAATCAGGATTAAAAAAAGTAGCCGATGGCATCACCAGCATGTCTGAAGTCAACCGTGTGACACAGGAATAGCAACATGGCAGAAAAGACCCTCCAACCCACAAAAAAAGAGCAGATTTTCATTTGGACGGCAGAAAACAAATCCAAACAAACCAGCAAAGGTGAAATGTCTGCGCCCACTGAAGCCGTGGTGCGGGTGCGTTTGCGTCGTCAAGGTTTGATCAACATCAAAGTCAAGAAAAAACCCAAGCCGTTGTTTGGCTCAGGCGGTGGCGGCAAAGCGATTTCCACAGCGGACATCGCCGTGTTTGCCCGTCAATTGGCGGTGATGATGTCATCGGGGGTACCGCTGGTTCAATCCTTTGATATTGTTGGCAAAGGCCATGAAAATAAGAAGATGCAAGCCTTGATTATGGATGTCAAAAACAACATTGAAGGCGGTTCGACTCTGGCTGAATCCTTGCGCCGCCATCCCTTGCATTTTGACGAATTGTTTTGCAATTTGGTGGAAGCGGGCGAACAAGCGGGGATTTTAGAATCTTTGCTAGATAAAATAGCCACTTACAAAGAAAAAAGCGAATCCATGCGCAAAAAGGTCAAAAAAGCCTTGAGCTATCCCATTGCCGTTATCATCGTTGCGTTCATCATCACCGCAATTTTAATGATTTTCGTTGTGCCTGTGTTCGCCGACATGTTCAAAGAGATGGGCAATGCCGAATTGCCTGCGATAACCCAAGGGGTGGTCGTCCTTTCCAATGCGTTTGTCAATTATTGGCACCTCATTTTTGGCTCAATGGGTGCTTTCATTTATGCGTTTAAAGAGACCAAAAGGCGGTCCATCAAATTTCAACACGCGCTCCAACGGCTGTCATTAAAATTGCCGATTGTCGGCGAAATTCTGAATAAATCAGCCATTGCCCGTTTTGCGCGCACCTTGGCCACCATGTTTGCCGCAGGCACGCCGCTGGTGGAAGCGATGGATTCGGTTGCAGGCGCGACGGGCAATATCGTTTATTCGTCAGCCGTGTTGAAAATGAAAGAAGACATCGCCACGGGAACACAATTGGCCGTCAGTATGCGCGACACCGATGTGTTTCCCAACATGGTGGTGCAAATGGTGTCCATCGGCGAAGAATCAGGCTCTATTGACACCATGTTAGGCAAAGTGGCTGATTTTTATGAAGAAGAAGTGGATAACTTGGTGGATTCACTCAGCAGTTTGATGGAACCGATGATCATGGCTTTTTTAGGCGTGGTCATCGGCGGCTTGGTGGTGGCGATGTACATGCCCATCTTCAAACTGGGTTCAGTTATTTAACCGCTGTTGCCGCTTGCAACCACTGTTGTATTGCCTCTTGCAACGCCTGTTGTTCCTCAAGGCTCAATCCTTTTGCGTCAAAACGGTTTTGTTGATGCACGCGTAACCACGGTTGCAACAGGGGCGCATTGGGCAAGTGCGCTTGGTAGCGGCTTAAAATCTGCGGCAAGGTTTCGCCTGCGGCCATCGGCCAACCTTGTTGTTTCATCCAAGCCAATATCTCATCAAAATCATGCGCTTGTTCAGATATTGCCGCGTTTTTGCCGGCAACAGGCCGTTTTTTGCGATGGCGCAATTGCCCATACAATAACGCCAACAAGGGCAACAAACCCCACAATAAATAAGCGTGATTTTTCTGTTGTTGCTCACGCCATTGCCAGCGATTAAATCGATAAAAAACCCATGAAAACAAGTCATTAACCGCTGTCCAATAATGTGACTGGCGTGCGCTTTCACGGTCATACCACTCAGCAGGCGTGTTGTCAATTTCTTGCCATTGGCCGTCAATGTAGGCCAGCGTCCACGCATGGGCATGGCGGCGGCGCACCAAATAGCGTGATTGCCAAAAACTGTATTCTTGCGCCACATAACCTGTGGCATAGCGGGTCGGCACCTGGGCCAAACGCAACAACAGCGTGGTGGCGGTGGCAAAATATTCGCAATGGCCTGCTTTGTCTCGGGTCAAAAACTGGCTCAACGCGGTTTTTTCTGGCGGGGTTTTTTTAAGATTCAAATCATAACGAAACCCTTGGGCAAAAAAATCTCCAATGATTTTAACCGCTTGCTTTGGGCTGGCGGTGGCCAGTTGTAATGGCTCCGCCAGTTTTTTAAGTGGCGCGTCCTCATTGACAGGCAAGCTTAAATCTTCAGCCATGGGCGGTTGGTCTAAACTGCCTGCGCCATAATCTGCGCTGTATTGTAAAAAAGCAGGTGCATCATGCACTTGTACCACGCCATAGGGATTTTGGCCAAGGTTTAAATCAAAGGCAAACGCCAGCGCGTGGCTGCGATTGGGCAGGGGCAACAGGGGGTTTTTGCTGGGGCTTTGCATTTCTACTGTTATTTTGAGCGCATCATCAACCGTTTGCCATGCCATGCGGTGATTTTTCAGTTCGATGGGGGTGAAGGCGCGGTTGCCACTGCTGAACCACGCGCCGTTAAAATAACGGTTATAGCTGGTTTCGCGCAATAACAACGGCTCACGCGATTGCAGACGAAACAACACGTTGTCTGATAATTTAAGCCCGCCAATGTCGCCGATGGCGGTGGTTTGTTGATAGGGGTCATGGTTTCGCCAATAGCTTGACAGCCAGTCAACCAGCCATTGTTCCATTTGTTGGTTCAGTTGTTGTAACGCCATTTGATGGGCATAAGTCAATAACCACGCCAACAGCAATAAACCGCCCCAGTGCTTTATCGCCACAGCACGGCGATGATGCCACAGCCCCCAACTGACAAGCCCGATGACGGCAGGCAAATAGGCACTGGCTTGTTGCGGGTTGACACTGCTGGCCACCAAACAAATCAGCACATAAACATAACTAAAATCAATGCGTTGTTTGACATTTGTCCGTTTACGTAACGACCAGAATAAAGCCGTCATGGGGATGCGACCCTCGCTGCTGTAATATTGGCTCAATAACAGCAGAAAAAAACCAAACGGTAAGCCTTTGATTAAAGTATATAAACTGCTGAATGATTCTTGCAAAAACCAATAACCGCTGATGGCCAGCATTAAAATAGCTGATAAATCAACCAGTTGATTAAAATCTTTGTCACTGATGTCCCAGCGACTGCGCAACCAATGCGGGCTTTCCAACGCCAAACCCAGCAACACCGCCCACAGCAAAAAATCGCTTTGCCAACCCCAAAACAACAACAAGGTCAGCAAAAAAAAGGGGGGTAAACGGGGTTTAGCGTCCATGGGCTGTCCATAAACAAAATAGAATTGTCATCATATTTGCATTCGATGCTAAAATTATCGGGTTTTTATTGCACGGGTTTCGCCAATGTTCAAGGCACTTTCATATAACAGCTATTATAGCCGTGTATTTTACAGTTTGATTATTATCGCATTGATTGCGGGTTTGCATTACAGTCACATTCTGGTTTTATTGGACAAATGGGCGTTCAGCGGTTTTACACAAGGGGTCGCGCCGCAAACCACGCAAGCCAAAGTGCTGATGGTTGAAGCTGACCAACAAGCACGTTTTGCAGGCGATGACGTTTGGCTGACTTTGCTCAATGAATTGCAATCCAATGGGGCAAAGCAAGTGGTGTTCAGTTTTACCCCTGAAAAGGTGTCGGCTAAATTTTATTGTGCGGCGCAAAAATGGGGGGCTGTGGTGTTTGCCCAAAGCGTGTTTTATGATGAAAACAGTGACAGCAACCGCTTGACCGCTTTACCCGAAGTCAGCCGCCCATGTTTGCCCAGTCACGTTGGCGTGGTTGATTTACCGCCGCATGTTTACGGCAGTTATTATGACCAATACCCATATTTGACCCTCAACGGCCATCAGTATCCCAGCCTTGAGTTTGTCGCCGCCCAACAAGTGTTAAAACAAGACACGCCCCAATTAAATAAAACCTATCGCTTGGATTTTAGCCGTGATTTAAGCCGTTATCCGCGAGTGTCAGTGACGCGGGTATTAAAAGGCGGTTTGGTCGGTGCGTTTGTGCAAGATCGCAGTGTGCTGGTGGGTTTTGAACAGGTGTTGCACGCCCCCGCCTTGCACACGCCGATGAAAACTAAAAATGACAACATGTTGTCGATGTTGGAATATCACGCCTTGGCATTGAATACCTTGCTTAATCAGAGCATGATAACCGAATGGCCCAAATGGACGCTGTGGCTGATTTTAGCGGCGCAAATCGTGCTGAGTATTTTAGCGTATAATTTCTTTCGTATTCAACAAGGTACGTTGGTTACGCTGTTATTTTTGGCGTTTTATCTGGCCTTAACCGCTGTGGCCTACCACTATTTTTCCCTGTGGTTGCCCGTGGTGGAAATGCTGTTGTGTCAATTGCTCTTGTTTTGGATTGTGTTCAAACGCAAAATTGTGCAAGCGGACATCGCATTGCGCAAGATGTTGATGGAAACCACCTTTCAATTGGAAGAACGCTTAAGTCAAAATTTGATTACCGAAGAAGACCATTGGTCACAAGTGATTGTCATGGTCAATCAAATGCTTGATTTAAAACGACAAATTTTTTTAGAATCCTTGCCCAATGACCATCGCGTCAAAGAAATCAAAGCATTGAATTGCTCGCTGGACGACATTGACGAACGTCGCCGTGATTATGAACGCCGTCCGTACAGCACCGCCATCAAAGAAAACCGCGCCTTGCATTTGCACAAACCATTTTTAAAAGTCATTGCAGGTCAAGAACATACAGAAGAACAATATTTGGTGCCGCTGGTGTACGCAGGCGATGTATTGGGGTTTTGGGCATTTGGTTTGGACACGGAAAAATACCGCAAAAATCCGATTGTTGAATCATCCATCAAAGACTTTGCCGACCAAATCGCAGAATTATTGTATCGCCAACAACAATGGTTGTTGCGCAACCAAGCCGACGAAAACGCGCTGCAACGTTATTTGGGCATTGAAGGCGGTGATTTGGCCTATAAAGCGTTGAATAAATCCATTGTCGGTTTAGAGCGGCAAATGAACCAAATGGAAGATGTGTTGAACGGTTTGGACACCGCAACCATTTTATATGATTTATTCGGACGTGTGTTGCAAGTCAACCAACGGATGCTTGCTTTAACCCAGTCGCTGGACATCAACCCCACGAAAATGACCGCACGCGATTTTATCATGGCCGCCACCCAAGTTGATGTTGACACCGCCCGCCAATTTTTGCGTTACACCATTTTGGAACAAGGCAAAATGGTGTTGCCTGTGGTTTGTCAAAACAACAGAGAAAAACGTTCTTATGTATTGAATTTACGGCCTTTTCGCTACCGAGACCAAAAACTTTCACCCGAGCAAGAAGCGGAAAATCAAGTGGAAACCAAACTGCATCTGCAAGGGGTGTTGTGCGAAGTGGCGGACATCACGGAAATGAAAAATTTACACAACCTCAAAGAAGAAGTGGCTGAACGGCTGATTTTTCAATTGCGCAACGATTTTGAATCCATCATGGTGGCGATGTCGCTGTTGACCAACGATAAATTGACCGCTGAAAAACGCCAGCCAATTGCCAACATCGTGCAATCGAAAATCAACGATGCAGTGACCATTTTAGAACAAACCCAACAACATTTGGGTGTAAACATGGATCCGTCGGCGATTGAAAATTATCCCGTTGATGGCAAAAAACCCGTGATGAATGCGGTGGCCATGTTGTATGACAAAGCCGAAGAACGGCGCGTTAAATTACAGCCCGAATTGCCACGGTTGATCAGCTTGGTGTTCGCCGCGCCCGCCGAATTGGACGAAGTCATCATGGGGATTTTAACTTTATTGTTGCATGACGCATTGGAAGACAGCACGGTTCGGATTATAATGGAAGAGCGCAACCGCAAAGTCACCTATTTATTCAAAAACACGGGTTTTGGCATTCCCAATGCCAGACTCCAGCAATATTTAGACAAAGAAACCAGCACTGGCACCGATGAATTCAGTAAAATCCGCATGGCCAGACGCTTGGTACAAAGCTGGGGTGGACAATTGGAAGCGCGCAGTGCCGTGGGCAAAGGCATTCATGTTATTTTAAGCTTAAAAAGTTTTATTTGAGGAACGCGATGAACAGCCCCCAAAAAATATTATTGATCGACGATGACCCCCACATTCAACTGCTGTTTGGCATGGCATTGGAATTGGAAGGGTTTCAACCTTTATACGCCTCTGATGGCAAAACGGCGATGAATTTACTCAAAACCGAAGCCCCCGATGCGATCACGCTGGACATGATGATGCCGATTTTAGACGGCATGGGGTTTTTACGTTGGTTGCGAGAAGAAGCCAAATTAAACATCCCCGTCTTGGTTTTAACGGGGATGCATACCGTCAAAACCAAAGACGAAGTGATGAAACTGGGTGCAACCGATGTCGCTTTTAAACCCATTCAAATTCCTGAACTTATTCAACGCATTAACACCATATTGGGCAACTGACAAGCCGTTGGCGGTCATCACTTGCGCGCTCAAAGGCGAATTGCCCTGCGTGGTTGAAACAACAGCAGGTTTTCATTCACAGAGTGAACAGCCTGTTGCTACGCAAGGCAATAAAACGAGTGATCACCCTATGCAATACAACGGAGGCCTACCATGCCCGATTTACCCATTTTGCTGTACCACAACTTGGAACAACAGCGCGTCCAATACCAACCCAAACCCGCCATTGAACGCCCGTATATTCTGCCGTTAGACCTTTTCAAACAACACATGGCCTGTTTGGCTCAAAACGGGTATCAAACCATTTTACCGCAACAAATTCAACAACCTGAACAATGGCCCGCCCAGCCTGTGATGATCAGCTTTGATAATGGCCACGAAGCCCAACACCGTTTGGCCCTGCCGATATTGCAACAATATGGTTTTAAAGCCGTTTTTTTCATCACCACCGATTATATTGAGCGTTCCGATTACATGACAGCGGACAACTTGCATACTTTGGTCGAACAAGGCATGGCGATTGGCTCGCACGGCGTAAGCCACCAATCATTGGACGATGTGCCGCGCATTGAAATCGAACACGAATTAAGCGAATCCCAAAACCTGTTGCAAAAGCTGGTTGGCCAAACCATCGACAGCTTTGCCGCACCTTGTGGCCAACAACACCCCGACATGCCCAGCATTTGTCTGTCTGTGGGCTATCGCACCGTATTTGGTGCGCGTTTTGGTTATTACAATCCACAAAAAAGCCGCTTTGACATCCCACGCATTGCCATTAAACGCGATTGCAATTTGAAACAATTCAAACACCTGCTACAACAACAACCACACACCCTTCAGCGTTTATACCTGCAAGACAACGTATTGTTTGCCGCCAAATTTTTATTGGGCAAAGCCGCCTATCAAAAAACCCGCGAAGCCTTGCTGGGCTGGTGGTATTGACCGCCATCAACCCCTTTTAAATAACTTCAGCAAATCATAAGGCAATGATATACTGTGCTTCAAATAATTTTAACTATAGTTGAGTTGGTATCAATTTATGATTGATAAGTTTATGGTATCAATCAGACGGGAACAAATATGAGGCCAGAGACCCTATGAAAGCAGCAGAAGAAAAGATTCAGGAAATCTTTGCCACCCGTAAATATTTTATTCCATCCTACCAACGGCCCTATAGCTGGGATGAAGATAATGCCAAAGAGCTTGTTGATGACATTTATGAAAGTTATAAAGAGACCAGCAAAGAATATTTCATTGGGTCTTTAATTTGTATTTCTAAAGATAGCAGTACTTTTGAGGTTGTCGATGGACAGCAAAGATTGATTACAATGACTTTACTTTTCAAAGCATTAATCGAAAGTGTTCCAATTGAAGATGTAAAATATGATTTAAAAAATAAGATAATTTTAAAGGATGTTTATAACAATAAGAACGCTGAGGTAGAACCACGCATCAGAGTGAGAAATAAAGAATTCGATGTTTATATGCATTATCTTTTGCAAGGAGACAAAAAATTTTTACCCAAAAATCCATCCTATACTCAACAATTATTGATTAAGAATTTTGATGTTTTCCTTAAGTATTTTGAAGCAAGAAAAAATGAAGGCGTTGATTTGCGGGAGTTTACGGGTTTTATATTAAATAATGTTTATGTTGTTTTCGTCACCACTAACAGCTTTGCTTCATCATATAGATTATTTAACGTCCTTAATACCCGTGGATTATCTTTGTCACAGTCAGATTTGATAAAGAATAAAATATTTGAAATTGCAGAGGAGAATAAGATTAATCATGATGATATTGAACGCCATTGGGATGAAATTGAGAATTTAATTGGTATTCAACATATGGATGGTTTTTTGATAGCAAATGAAATATCTCAACAGAAAACGCGTGATCAAGCTGCTGTTCCTAGAACAAAATTGGTTGAAGCAGTAACAAAAAGAATTCAAGAAAAATATAAGAGTGAAATGTTAGCGTTTACTTCAGATTTAAAAAAATCCGCTATAAACTATAAAAAAATAAAAGATATAGATTTTGATGGTAGTCTAAGAAATATTTTATATTGCTTAAATTTCTTTGAGTCAGATGAATGGATGACTGCCTTTTTAGCTTTTTTAAATAAAACAGATGAAAATAATGGCCCTTTAAAGTTTCATGATTTTAAAAAATTTGTAGAATTCTTTGAAAAAGTATATCTGCATAAATGGTTTTCAGAAGAAGCTAAAGGTCAACGTAGGGTGGTCTGTTACGCCGCAATAGTAGAAATAAACAGCAATAAACAATTACACGGTATTATTCAATCACTTTATAAATACAAAAATAATGAAGGTTTAGAGAATTATTTGAACAGTGATGTCTATGACAAAAATTCTTCTAGTAAACTGAGATTAATAAGATATGTATTATTTAGAATTGATCAATATATGCAGGATGAAAGCATAACAAAAATTTACCATGGTACAATTACAATTGAACATATTTTACCTAAAACTATAAATAACGTATATTGGAATATAAGATTTAGTGAGGAAGAACAACGGCAATGGGTGCATAAATTAGGAAATTTGACGCTTATAAGCGGTGTAAAAAATTCACAAGCGTCTAACAGTGGTTTCAATAAAAAGATGGATATTTATAAAGGAGGAGATAAGGGAGATAAGAAAGTATCTTTCGATATTGCTAAAGAAATTTTAAATTATTCTGAATGGAATTTAGATTCTTTAAGTAAACGACACGAAAAATTGATTGGCCTTTCTAAAGATATATGGTACATAACACCGCTTTCCTGAAGCCATAGAAAACTCACAATAAACCAATTTAATCAATTTCTTACCCACAAACCACGGATTGCGGCGATGCCTTGTGCGCCGTGGGCGATAGCACAATGGAGGTCTTGACGATGCAAGCCACCCAAAGCCATACACAGGGTAATTGGCTTGCGGGACAATCAGATGATTATAT
>DYSU01000062.1 GCA_020726335.1 Thiomargarita sp.
TTTTCATATCGCCTCCTAGTTCGCCACGACTGTGGTCAAGTCCAGATTATCCAAATGATCCATCACAGGTTGGCCTGCAGGAACCAATACACCAAAAATGGTGTAAGAGCCAGCGAAACCACTCAATGGGATTCTGGGTAATAAGGGGATGATTTTGTCTTTTGTGGACAGGGTTTCAATGGTGACGTTTTCTTTTAATTTAGGTGGGTTGGGCAGAACTGAGCTTAATGGCACCAAACCGGTTGGCCCAAAAACAAAAATTTCAGGAAACACGCCGCCGACAACTGCACCGTAAACGTCGTATGTACCATCACCACCGATAACCAAGGTGATGCCCAATTCTTCACCTTTTTCAATTTTATCGTCATTGGTGACCACCGCAATATTCCCTGCCGCATAGCTTGCCGCACTGAACAAACTAAACGCGGCAAAACCCAACGCCAATCTTAGCTTAGATCGGCGTTTCTTGGTATGCCATAAATCCAGCATATAAAACTCCTTTTATTAAACAACGAAGATGAATGAGGTTGCTTGTCAGCAATAGGACGAACAAGCTTTTTCCTGCTGAAAAACGCAGGCACCTTTGACTTCCTCAAGGTCAAAGTCGAAAAACAACGGTGGGCTTAATTTTAGTTTTAGGGATTTTTTATTCACAAGGGGTGCTAGACGATCACGGACTCAATAATCGTTCAGCAATTTCAAATAAATTTTGTTTGGTCATTATAGGCTTTTCAGTGTTGACAGTGGAAAAAAAATCAGCCAAGGCTTTGTTGGCTTCTTCATTATCCAAAGTGCCGTCTTTGCCTGCATAAGTATCGCTGGCTTTGATATTAAACGCATCCAAATTGATTTTCAACACCTGCACCAAACCTGTGGCATCTTCCACTGTGACCACATCATTGAGGCCATTGAACGGTGCCGTGTAAGTGACGGTTGCCCCTGCCAGTGATGACAATTTACCGCGCTCTACCGACCACAAATAACCTTTCCCCTCTTCGCCTGGCACGCCCAAAATCGCTTTCAAGGCGGCTTGTGCGCCGCGTTCTATGGTCAAGGTGGTGGGCGTGATTTGCAATTGGCCATGATAAACATAAACCGTTGATGCGGCGGTTTGCCCCGTGTTGTCAACGGCAGTCACTTGATATTCTCCTGTCATGGTTGGTGCAGTAAACGTCACTTGCGCGCCTTCGTTTGCTGACAATGTGCCTTCGCCTTTGACTGCCCATGTATAGGGGGCTGTGCCGCCCAAAGCGCGGAATTGAATGCCTTCTGCGGGCAACACATAGCCAACCGCAGGGGTGGAGAAAAAACCCGTTGAACTGACTGACACATTGACTTGCACTTGCGTGCCTGTTTTATCGCGGATGGAAATCACATCTTCACCCGTCAATTTGGCCGCTTTATACAGCGTTTTTTCCGCCGTTTGTTCAATCTGGCCGACATCACCCGTTTTGGTGAAAAATTTATAGCCGCCTGCGCCACCGTTGACTGTGAGTTCAGCTTCTTCTTGATGCAATAAAAACAACGAAGTGGGCGTGACATTCAGCGGCACTTGTACTGCGGCATCAATCACTGTGTTGTGACCTTCACTGTCATTGATGTGAATTTGATAATCGCCCGCCAATTCAGGGGCGGTATAATAATAGCCATCCGCTTCTTCAACATAAGAGCCGTATTCTACCGACACCACATAAGGGGGTTTACCGCCAGAAATTTGAAACCGCGCTTCTTTTTTGGGTGACAAAAGGAATGCGGCAGGGGTGGCAATCAAGCCCGCATCGACGTTGATGGTTGCGGTACGGATTTGGCCGCCTTGGTCGCGTACATTGACTTGATAAACCCCTTTGGTTTTGGGCGGCAAATATACCACGGTTTGCCCCGCGTCGCTGGTGGTCGCGCCTTTACCCGAATCAGCAAACGAACCTGCGGTGACGGTCCAATCATAAGGGGGTTTGCCCCCCGTGGCGGTTAATTTGCTGCTGCCATCCAACACGCTGTCAATCATTGGGGATAAGGTCAAGCCACCCGTGATGGCCACAGGCACGCTGATTTCATGGCCGTCACTGCTGGTGATGATGATTTTGTCTTCGCCTTCAATGCGTGGGGCTTGATAAATCCATGAATCGCTTTGGCCACTGATTTGCCCTGTGGTTGCGGTCACGGTATAAGGGGCGATGCCGCCTGAAACGGTTAACGTGGCTTTGTCGCCGACAATCGCCGACAAAGTGGCAGGATGCGCTGACAAAGGCAAATCGGCACTGACAAACACAGGCAATTGCCCTGTCAATGAACCACACACGACGTTGACTTTGGCATAACCTGATTTGATGGCGGTCACATTTTGCGCCGCAACGCTGACCACGCCGCTGGCATCTGCGGTCAGCGTGCAATCACTGGCGGCAGTTTTCCCGCCTTGTTTTAACATTTTGGCGATGCCAATTGCCGATGTTTGCCCGACCGTGGTATATAGAGGCGATGGGGTAATGGCCAAACCAACCGCGCTTTCTGCCACCACGGTCACTTTAATTTTAGCCGTCAATGTCACCACAGTGGCTGAGATTTCTGCCGCACCTGTTTTTAATGCGGTGATTTTGCCTTGGTCTACGCTGACAATGCTGTCATCACTGCTTGCCCATGTCGCTTCACGGTTGTAATTTTTTAATTCTTTGGTCAAGGTTTCGCCTTGTAATGACAAAATCAGCGATTGGCCTTCGGTCAGATTGCGATCCCCGCCCAAAATCTCCAGCCAAGTGGGTTGTACCACGGTTTCACCTGAGGCGGGCAGGACGGTAATCGCCGCCACAGCCAACGATTGGCCATCAGTGGCGGCCAAGCTGTAACGCCCTATAATGGTTGGCGCGGTGTATTGGGCTTTGGTGGCATCAGCCAAGGTGATTAAATTTTCCCCCATCGGCACGCCCGACAACACCAACGCGGCATCGGCACGGGTGGTTTTGCTTAAATCACCTTTCACCACCCACCAATTGACTTTACCCACCGCATCGTTGGCGGTAAAAAGGGCTTTTTCCCCAATTTTCAGGGTAATTTCTTTGGGTGTTAAGCTCAAGGCATGAACAGCCAGCGCACTGATAGCACCTGTCACTAAACCCAAGAATTGTAATGCTTGTATTGCACGTTTATAGTTCATGACTGAATATTCCCGTTCACCTTGTCATTGCATCCAGTTTAACAAAATCGTTATAAAACACCAGCGTTTTTTTACAGTTATTTCAATCTGATCTGTCGGTCATTGCTGTTGTAAAAACTGTTCAGTCATCCAATAAAGCACCTCTTTTTCCATCCAACCTTGTCCCGTGAAAAAGTCTTTCAATCCTTTTTCCACTTCAGAATGATTCAGTTGACCATCAGAGCCTGTATAAGCGTCAAGGACTTTTTTGATGCGGTTGATTTTTTCATTGCTCTCAATCTCAACATTGACCAAAAGCAAATTGCTTGAACTGTCCATGACCGTGATTTGATCGTTTTCAGCAAATGCACTGCTGGCGGTATATGTGGCTGTTTGCGCTGTTTGTTCAAGTGTCAGTTGAATCGTTTGTGGCTCAATTTGTCCTGAGTTGGCAAACAACGTATATGCTTGCGTCCCACCGCTGACTTTAATTTTTATGCTTTCTCCCTGTTTTAATTGCACTTTTTTAGGGGATGCCAGTAATTTATCAGAATAAACATTCACTTGCGCACGGGCTTTTTTACCTGCATTATCAGTGACTTCAATCGTATAACTGCCTTTAACATCAGGGGCAGTATAGGTGATCACGCCGCCTTGTTTATCCGCTTGATAATCACCTGCATCAACCACCCAAGTGTAGGGCGCAACGCCACCCAGCACAGCCAAATCGGCTTTTTCTCCTTTGAACACATGGGGGCTAGAAGGCGTGACCAGCATGTCTTCACTGTTCACTTCCACATTTGCGCTTGCAATCGCACCTGCATCATCTGTTGCATGAATTTTGACTGAACCATGCACTTTAGGGGCTGTCCAGATGACTTTGTCGCCTTTATTGGTGTTCAATACGCCTTTGCTGGCAATCCAATGTATGTTACCAAAACCACCTGCCACATGTAAGGTCAGCGTTTGTTTAGGATGGGTATGGGCCACTTGTGGCGAAATCATCAAATCCAAACCCACTTTAATACTGACTTTAACTTGATTGCCATTGCTGTCTGTCACTTCAAAGTGATGATCACCTGATGCTTTAGGCGCGGTATAAAAAACAGTTTTATCTTCTATATACGCTTGACCACCCGATGCTTTAACTTGATAACTGGGGTTGCCGCCTAGAATGCTGACTTTCGCTTTCTCCCTGGGTTTTAAATAAAGTGCTTGCGGTGTTAAATACAGGCCTTTACCGACCACAATAATGCTTTCGGCACGGTTTTGTAAACCATCGCTGACCAGCACACTGTAAAGACCGTCTGTTTTTGGCGCAATATAGGTTGTGTTGTTGCCTGTGGTGTCGGTGATATTCCCATGCGTTACATGCCATTGATATTGTCTATCGCCGCCCGTCACTTGCAATGCAACCCGTCCCCCTGCGGTGGTCGTTTCTTGATCAGGTGTGATAGACAACGCTTTAAATGTTTGTATGGGTATCACCACTTGTTTGCCTTGTTTATCCGTTATTTTCAATTCATCCATGCTCACGCCACCATAACGATAATGAAACACAGCAGGGTTAATTTGTGTTATTTCCCCTAAGTTGGTTTTGGTTTGATAAGGCATTTCACCGCCCGTCACCGTCACTTCGATTGTTTCACCCGCTTGGGCGCGAATATTCGAGGGCGTGGCACGCAGAGGCAATACAGGTCTAACCACAATGGGAATGCTTTGTGTTAAACCAGCCGCCGTGATCTTCAATTGTGTTGTTCCCAGTTTTACCCCTTTAATTTCACCTGAAAATAAATCAGCCCGTTCTTTATCAACAATTTCCAATGTTGGATTGGGCAAAAGTGTCTCTTTGCCCGATTGCGTAACACCATAAACTTTAACAGCTTGTCTAGCACCGCCTTCTAACAGCTCTAAAATGTCAGGCTGAATTTTTAAAAATTGCACCCCATCTTTGACTGTGACCAATAACTGTGCTTTCAAGCTTTGATAATTGGCCGTGATCACCGTTTCACCCACTTTGTGTGCAGTCAGCAACCCCTCTTTAACGCTGGCCACTTTTTTATCAGCGTTGTGTAAAACAGCTTGTTGTGTGACATCCATTGCTTCGCCGTTCAAACCATAGGCTTGCACCTGAAGTGCGTAGGGTTCATCACTGACATTCATCACCCGTTCGCTGGGGGACATATGCAATATGATTGGCGCATCGTCTGCCCTATGCGTATCAACCAAGCCATACGCAAACCCGTGGCCATCACTGACCCAAACATAAAACACCCCTTCTTCAGGCACGGTAAACGTGGCAATATTGCCTTTTGTCTCTAAACCCGCCGCCGTAGCCGCCCAGAAAAAGTTGCCTTGTCCTTGACTTGCCGTAAAAGTTACTTTCTGATTGGGGCGTGGATGAACCCATTTAGGTTCAATTTGAATACTGCTTGGATGACTGAACACAGGCGTGAGATTGACATCTTGAACCAACGGAGGCAAAGACAATACGGGATGGTCATATTCCACTTCACCCGTCCAACCAAGAAAAACAGAATATATGTCAGGCAATGCGGTGAAAACAACCTCATCGCCACAGTCATAGCTTGCTTTATTCGGCGAGACTTCAACACGCCCGCCCACCAATCGACCCAAATTAATTTTAATGGGTTGTGAAGTAAAATGCGCCGTCACCTGTTGATTTTTGTTCATGGTCAACTGGCAATTTGCTTGATCAAGGCCATTTGTGCAATCACCTTCCCAATGGCTGAATGTTTGACAGGTTGAATTGAGCTGAAAACTGACATTAACCGACTGATTGAGCGCATAAGTCGCGCTGTCAGGTGCAACAATTAAAGCAACGCCTTTGGCAGGTTTGGCCACAGCCGTCAAAGTATAGGTTTCTTCTTTCGTTTCCATTTTCGTTTCTATTTTCGTTTCCATTGAACCGCCGCCACCGCCACCGCCGCCCCCGCCGCCACCGCCGCCACCGCCACCGCTTGATGTAGGTGCCACAAAATCAAACGCCACAACCTGAGACAAACCAGAATGGTTATCCACTTTCACCAC
>DYSU01000038.1 GCA_020726335.1 Thiomargarita sp.
TCTGCTCTAAAAGAACGGTCAAAAGCTTTGCGAAAAGCGGGTAATTTAGCTGAAGTATTACTTTGGCAACAACTCAAAAATAAACAATTTTTTGGTTTGGATTTTGATAGACAAAAGATTATCGGTGATTATATTGTGGATTTTTATTGTGCCTCACAAAATTTAGTTATAGAAGTTGATGGCAGTTCGCACAATGATAAGGAAGAATATGACGCACAACGAGATGCTTTTTTGGAAGGATTCGATTTAAAAGTGATTCATATTACCGATAAAGATGTCAAAACACGACTGGAAGCGGTAATGCAATTTTTAACCCTTACGATACACAAAGCGATCACACAATGAGTGAAAAAGAATTAAGACAATTAGGTCCTACACTTTGGAAAATAGCCAATGATTATGGAGTGCTATAGCTGAAATGGCTCGTACACAAAATAATGAACTCTTACATACCTTGCAAAAAGGGTTTAAATATATAGAAAATGAGTCTTTCGAGAGTAGCTTTTTAGGGCTATTTTTTGAAATCAATCTTGACTCTGAAAAATTGGGTAAAAATTACAATCAAAGAAATGAAAAGCTTTGCAAAATTATTCAAAAAATAGCAGAAGGAATTGCAAATTTTTCAACTGATACAGATATTTTGGGCGATGCTTATGAGTATTTAATTGGTCAATTTGCCGCAGGAAGTGGTAAAAAGACAGGTGAATTTTATATACCTCAACAAATATCAAATATATTATCCCAAATAGTAACTCTTGATAGTCAAGATCAAAGCAGTTGTAAAAAGAAAAAGTTAGACAATGCAAGTGAATACTTTGAAAAAGAGAAACGACAAAATAAGCTACTTGATGTTCACATCAACAAAATAGTCGATACGTATCAGTTTCGTAAAGTTGAGGATAGATATAGCCGTAGAGTATCAATAGAAGAGATAGAAGAAAAGAATGATTTTAATCTCAATATTTCAAGATATATAAGCACTTCCACCGCTGATAAAGAGATTGATTTGCATGAGGTGCATATAAGTCTAATGGAAGCTGGAAAAGAGGTGGCTAAATATACCGATGAGCATAATCAGTTTTTGAAAGAATTGAATTTGGAAGGATTGTGATTTTTCTTGCCGCAGGCCTCGCTTGATTCATCCATGTCAGGCAGTTTATGCGACTGCGTGAGGTGGGAACTAAAAAAAGATTGTCAAAGCAACAGGGCTTTTGTATAATGCGCGTACTTTTTGAGTATCCTTACTGATTAAGGCCGGGGTGGCGAAACTGGTAGACGCGCCAGACTCAAAATCTGGTGGTGGCAACACCGTGTCGGTTCGATTCCGACCCTCGGTACCAATCTATTCTTAATACAGTCAACTTCATGTCATCAGTTGATGAGTTCGGTTTAATCCAACGTTTTTTCCAACAACAGCCGATTTACCCCCAACGTGGGGTTATTTTGGGCATAGGTGACGATGCCGCTGTCTGCGCTGTCCCAGCAAGTCAGCATTTGGCGGTTGCCATTGACACCTTGGTTGCTGGTGTTCATTTTCCAAAAAATACAAGAGCTTACGACATCGGCTATAAGACTTTGGCAGTCAATCTCAGCGACATGGCGGCGATGGGGGCAACGCCTGCGTGGTTTACCTTGGCCTTGACCTGTCCCACAGCAGATACCCAGTGGTTGACCGATTTCAGCCAAGGGCTGTTTGCGTTGGCACAACAATATCAAATTAACCTGATTGGCGGTGATACCACACGCGGCGCGTTAACCATTTCTATTCAAATCGCGGGGTTTGTGCCACGAACACAGGCTTTGACCCGCTCAGGCGCGCAAGTTGGCGATGGTATTTATGTCACAGGCAGTTTGGGTGATGCGGGCTTAGGATTGCAACTTTTTAAACAAAATCAAATTGATACGCCAGAAAAAAACCATTGCATTGCACGGCTCAACCGTCCCACGCCCCAAGTGGCCGTTGGGCAAGCCTTGCGCACGATTGCCAACAGCGCGATTGATATTTCCGATGGTTTGGCCGCTGATTTAAATCACATTTTAACCGCCAGCAAGGTGGGGGCTGATTTGAACTTGAGCCAATTACCCCTATCTAGCGCATTAACAAGCTTGCTCAACCGCCAGCACGCTTTGCAACTGGCGTTACATGCGGGTGATGATTATGAACTGTGTTTTACCGTGCCATCTGATAAACAAGCGGCGTTAAAAATTGCCTTGCAAGGCCAACGTTATTGCCAAATCGGCACCATCACTGCCCAGCGCGGTTTGCGTTGTTATGATGAAAATCAACAGCTTGTTCATTTATCCGCATCAGGCTATCAGCATTTTTAAGGGAATTATTTTGGAACAATTTAGAGGCACGACCATTTTATCGGTACGGCGCAATGGCCAAGTGGTCATCGGTGGCGATGGTCAAGTGACCGTCGGCAACACCGTCATGAAAAGCAATGCGCGCAAAGTGCGGCGGTTATATCACGACAACGTGTTGGCGGGTTTTGCAGGCGGCACAGCCGATGCGTTCACCTTGTTTGAACGCTTTGAAGGTAAATTAGAACAACACCAAGGCCATTTAATTCGTTCTGCCGTTGAACTGGCCAAAGATTGGCGTACCGACCGCATGTTGCGCCGTTTGGAAGCTTTGTTGGTGGTGGCCGATAAAACCACCTCATTGATGATTTCAGGCAATGGCGATGTGATTGAACCTGAAGAAGATTTAATGGCGATTGGCTCAGGCGGTGCCTACGCGCAAGCGGCGGCCACGGCCTTGTTGCACAACACCGATTTATCGGCACGCGACATCGTGGAAAAAAGTTTGCACATCGCGGCCAATATTTGCATTTATACCAACCATCAATTGGTGTTAGAGACTTTAGAGATTAAACCATGACCGAACAAGAGCTGACACCGCGTCAAATCGTCCAAGAGCTGGACAAACACATCATCGGCCAAAAAGCGGCCAAAAGGGCGGTGGCCATTGCGTTGCGTAACCGTTGGCGACGGATGCAAGTGTCTGACAGTTTGCGCAATGAAATCACGCCCAAAAACATTTTAATGATAGGGCCTACAGGCGTGGGCAAAACTGAAATTGCCCGCCGTTTGGCCACGTTGGCCAACGCGCCGTTTATCAAAATTGAAGCGACCAAATTTACCGAAGTCGGTTATGTGGGTCGGGATGTGGATTCAATTATCCGCGATTTGATCGACATGTCCATGAAGCTGACCCGCGAACAGGCGTTGAAAGAGGTGCGCGATGCGGCGATTGATGCGGCAGAAGAACGGGTTTTGGATGCGTTGTTGCCGCCTGCGCGTGGTAAAGACGATGACCACGGCATTTCCAAAAAAACGCGGCAAAAATTTCGCAAAATGTTGCGCGAAGGGCAATTGGACGACAAGGAAATTGAAATTGACGTGCATGAAACCCGCATTGGGGTGGAAATCATGGCACCCCCCGGCATGGAAGAAATGACCAGCCAATTGCAAAATATGTTTCAAAATTTGTCCAAAGAACGGGTGCGCAGCCGTAAACTCAAGGTCAAAGACGCATTGAAATTGCTCAGCGAAGAGGAAGCGGACAAAATGCTCAATGAGGAGGATTTGAAAGCGATGGCGATTGAGCGCGCTGAACAGCACGGCATCGTGTTTTTGGACGAATTGGATAAAATCGCCCGCAGTGGTGAATCGCGTGGCCCTGATGTGTCGCGTGAAGGGGTACAACGCGATTTGTTGCCGTTGGTGGAAGGTTGTACCGTCAGCACCCGCTATGGCATGGTTAAAACCGACCATATTTTGTTCATCGCTTCAGGCGCGTTTCATTATGCCAAACCCGCCGATTTAATCCCCGAATTACAAGGGCGGTTGCCGATTCGCGTTGAATTGAATGCGCTGGATGTCAATGATTTTGTTCGTATTTTAACTGAACCCCATGCGTCTTTGACGGAACAATACACTGCTTTGCTGGCCACGGAAAACTTTGATTTGGTTTTCAGTGAAACGGGTATTCAGCGTATTGCTGAAATGGCGTGGCAAGTGAATGAGCGCACGGAAAACATCGGGGCGCGGCGGTTGCACACGGTGTTGGAATGTTTGCTGGAAGATTTGTCGTTTGCCGCTTGTGACAGCGAACATCGCCAATTGATGATTGATGCCGATTATGTCAACCAACATTTGGGCGATTTGGTGCAAAACGATGATTTAAGTCGTTATATTTTGTAATTCCCTTTCCTTAATTTATACAATATTACATGACAGTTGAGTATTTTAATATATTATTGTACACTGATATGCCTTTTTGCTCGTGAGTGGTCTTTGATCGGGTGTCATGAAAAAGTTTCAAGATTTAATTCGTGATTGTTTAAGCCAAGTGGCTGAAATCTTTCCGTGGGATTTGGCTGAGTGGTTGCAACAAAACAATCCGCCATTGTTATTGGATGTGCGTGAACCCTATGAATTTAACCAAGCGGCCATCATCGGCTCTTTGAATGTGCCACGCGGCATTTTAGAAACGGCCTGCGAATACAATTTTCAAGAAACCGTTCCCGCTTTGGTTGAAGCGCGTGAACACCCCATTGTGGTGATTTGCCGTTCAGGCAACCGCAGTGTGTTGGCCGCTTATGTGATGCAATTGATGGGCTATCAAAACGTTCAGTCGTTAAAAACAGGTTTGCATGGCTGGAATGATGATGAATATCCATTGTTCAATGCGCAAAATCAGCGGGTATCTTTAGACATTGCAGATGCGTTGTTTGCCAGCCAAGTCAAAACAGCCCAATTAGAACCCAAACTGCGAGCGATACAAGCTTCTGCTGTTTAAGCCTGTCTTTAATTCTTTGTTTTTCTTTCATTATTTTTGAGGAGAATATCAATATATTCTTATATATTGGTTTTTTATTATGCACACTGCTAAAATGTTATCTATCCCTTTTTCCACGATGCTGTTTTTTTGCAGTCTTTGGCTTAACCCCGCGCAGGCTGGAGATGATAAGCGATACATTTATCAATACCGACTGAGTCCCGACCCGATAGAACAACCACGAAAGAAATCAAAACTCGAAAAACTGAAAAAGCTGGCGCAACAAGCCGCCATCAACCACCAAATTCCCCCCAGGCTTTTCCTTGCTTTAGTTCAACAAGAATCCAATTGGAAACCACATGCTGTTTCCAGACGCGGTGCCACAGGCTTAACCCAATTGATGCCACAAACCGCCAAAACCATTTGCAATCTCAGCAAAACCGACCTTAAAGACCCGCAAAAAAATCTCAACTGTGGCGCAAAATATTTAGCCAAACAAATCAAACGCTTTGGTTATATTCGCCAAGGTTTATGCGCCTTCAATGCAGGCCCCGCCACGGTGGAAAAACTTGGCCGTTGTCCCCGCTATAAAGAAACCCAGCATTATGTCAACAAATTGATGGCTGTGTTAGACAGCTAGTACAGAAGCTCTGAACTTACAAAAAACATCTAAAAATCATTGGTTTGCACTAACAGCACGGTGTCTGTCCGTTTGAAATAAAGGTAATTTCAGGCTGAACACGCTGCCTTGTCCTAATTGGCTTTTAACGGCTAAATTTCCGCCCATCAATTGGGCAAATTGGCGAGCAATCGGCAAACCCAAGCCCGTGCCACCGTATAAACGGCTGGTGGATTGTGACGCTTGGGCGAACACTTCAAACAGCTCTCCTTGTTTGTCTTCGGCAATGCCAATGCCTGTGTCTTGAATAGCGCACAACAACCAATGGCCATCGTGTTCTTGTTGGTCAGACAAGGTTAGTTTGATCAGGCCATTTTCAGTGAATTTAGCCGCATTACTGAGCAAATTGAACAAAATTTGCTTGAATTTAGTTAAATCTAAATACACAGCTTCAGACATGGCTTGATAATGAATTTCAAACCGATTATGGTTTTTGCGCATCAACGGTTGGGTGATTTCACAAATTTCATTCAGCACGTTTTTCAGGTCAAACCACTCATAATAAACCTGCATTTTGCCTGCTTCGACTTTGGATAAATCCAGTACACTGTTGATTAAATGCAACAGGTGTTTGGAAGCCATTTTAATTTTGTGTAAATCATTCAAAACGGTGGGGTGAGGCATGTCGGCCAAATCTTCTTCAATCAATTCGCTATAGCCGATAATGGCATTCATCGGGGTGCGCAATTCATGGCTCATGTTGGCCAAAAACACGCTTTTGCTTTTGTTGGCCATTTTTTCTTGTAATGAGGTTTGTTCTAATTGACGATGGATACGGTAAATCTGGCGCGACAACACAAAACCACTGGCACTGACTGCAAAAAATACCAATAAAATCAACAAAATTTCAAGGAAAAAATAAATCTGTTTTTGTTTTTTGCTTTGTTTTTGAATTTGTTTGAGATTTTCTTCAGCCGCATACACCAAGCTGTTGGTGATTTCCATTGAACGGACAAAAATTGAGGCGGTCATTTTAATGTGAACTTTTAATTGTTTAACGTTTTCAAAGAATTCAGCGATATTTTGTTGTTTCTGCGAGGTTTCTCGTTTGTTTAACAAATATTCGGTGTGTTTCATGCGTTGTTCGATGTTGTCCAATTGCGGCAACAAGGTGATGGCTTCCAATAAAAATGTTTGCTGGGTATCGGGTCGGTAATGCACCACTTGCAATGCCATGTCGCGTTCGGGCAGGTTTAATTCCAGTTTGTGCGTGAGGCTGCCACCTGTTTTGAGAAAATTTAATGTGGCTTTGATGTCGTTAATGGATTGTTTAATCTGGATTTTTTTAAATTGTTGGCCTTTGCTGTTGGCGGAAGTCACCAATTGATAAAAATTAATCTCCAATTGGGTTAAATCATGGACGATGCTTTTGCCCAACATCATGCGCACCCGTTCATTGTCGGCTTGTGAATCCAGTTGTTCGCTTAAATGAATGAATAAATGATGCAAGCCGATTAAGGCGATAAACCCCAATAAAAAAATACTCAGCAATAAAACCAGATGAAACAGTTCATCGTTTTGTTTGAAACTAAAAACCATAGGCTCTAAAAATGGCTTGCCCCGCATCAGAACGGGCATATTCCATAAAAGCGCGGGCAATGTCGGGGTTTTTGGATGATTTGAGCAAAGCAATCACCAATTTCTTTTTGCCGCCATATTTTTCATCAATGAGGATGGCATCCATGCTGTTTTTATTTTCTGGCCAAAAAGCAGTGGCATACCAACTCAACGCCAAATCGGCGGTTTTGTCTTTCAATGCTTGGGTAATGTCTTTAGAATCAGGGGTTAAGAACAGAACATTGTTCAACACCTGTTGATAACTGCCGTGTTTTTCTAATATACTTTTGGCAATTTTACCGACGCTGGAACTGTCTGGATTGCCGATGACCACGTTCAAATCACTGCGGGTTAAGTGATTTAAATTGTTGTCCAACTGTTTGGGATTGCCTTTTTGCACCAACAACGCCGCTTGATTATAGCCCACGGCCACTGTGTCGGTAATCAATTGTTGTTTTTCTGCCAGACGAATATAGGAATCTGACCCCGGTAAATACAAATCGCCCAGTTGGCTGTTGCTGATTATTTGCAATAAATTTTTTGAGCCGCCTTTGATAAGGTTAATATTGACGTTATAACGTTTCTCAATATAATGGGCAATCTCTTGCATCGGTTGAATCATGGTAATGCCGACGTAAATCAATAAAGTGGGTTTTTCTATCGGGGTTTGTGGGCTGGGTTCGCCACAACTTTGCAATAATAAAGCCAAACAACCCAATACCGTCAAGCGCATTATTTTTAACATAATCATCCTAATTTTAAAGTTGGTTTTTGCCCCATATACCATTGGCAAAACAAGCAGATAAATTGAAAAACAAAGCTAAAAAGTACAGCATAATTTTAACAGGCGGTTGCTGGTTTTTTTGATCAAACAACTCTATAATCCCCATCATGATTGAAATCCAAATAAACATGCAGGATGAACACCGCAACAAGGCAACGGCACATTTATTGTTGTTGGCGGCACAACAAGCACAGCTTTTCGGTCGAGTGTATAGCAATGGCCAAAACCCTGCAATGGCTGTGTCCATTGTTCAATTAAATCAACAGCCGATTGTTGTTGAGCAACCACGGCGTTCTACACATTTCGTCATCATGGCAGATGACAGCCTATTTAATAATCCACAATTTTGGACGCATTTACCGCCAAATACCCGCATTTTAGTCAATTCTACCCAAAAAAGTGCCGATTTACGCGCCAAATACCCTCATGACATCATCAGCTTTCCTGCTGAAGGTTTGGCAAACATGATTTTAGGCCATAACCTGCCTGACACCGCGTTGTTGGCCGCCTTTGTTGCCTTAACCCAATGCTTTCCCAACAACATGCTGGATCAAGTATTGCGCTTGCGCTTTAAAGGCTTGATTTTAGAGCGACATTTGACCATGATGGCAGAGGCGATTAAAATCGTCCAGCCACACGGTCAATGGGCGGTGGATGCCAACAACCTGAATAAACTTTCTGAATAAAATCTTGCAATGGCTTCTTTTATTGCGCAATTTCGACAAGCCGCACCTTATCTGAATTTATACCACCAACAGGTGTTTGTGATCAGCTTTGATGGCCATGTGGTCGATGCCCCCCATTTCCCCCGTTTAATGGCCGATATTGCATTGTTGAGCAGTTTGGGCATTCGCTTGGTATTGGTGGCAGGCATGCGCTTACAGATAAACCGTTGTTTACAAATACAAAATTTAACCAGCCACTATGCCCAACAATGGCGTATCACCGATAAAAATGCACTCAACTGTGCCAAAGCCGCTTGTGGCCAAATCAACAGCGACATTCAAGCTTTATTGATGCGTGAGCAAAACAACATCCGCGTTTGCACAGGCAATTTTATCACAGCCAAACCCGTCGGCGTGCGTCAAGGGGTTGATTTTCTATCCACAGGTGAAGTGCGGCGGGTGGCTGTGACCGCGATTGAAAATCTGTTGCAACACAACATTGTCTTGGTTCCACCGCTGGGCTATTCGCCGACAGGTGAAATTTTTAACCTCAGCTATGGCGAAGTCGCCGCCAGCGTGGCACAAGCGTTAAAAGCCGAAAAATGGCTGTGTTTACCCGAAAACCACCAATGGTTTGCCAACACCACTGAATTGAGCCTGTCGGAGGCGCAACAATGGCAGGTGACCGATGCTGAAAACGATAAATTACGGCATCTGGCCATTAAAAGCTGTCAAAACGGGGTAAAACGGGTGCATTTGCTCAATGCCCATTGCGATGGCGTGTTGTTGCAAGAGCTGTTCAGACGCGACGGCGCAGGCCAAGGCAACAGTTTGATGCTCAGCCAAGCATCCTATGAAGACATGCGCACCGCGACCATTGATGATGTCGGCGGCATTTTAAATTTGATTCGACCGCTGGAACAAGCGGGCGTGTTGGTGCGCCGTTCTCGCAGGCATGTGGAAATGGAAATTCAACATTTTGTGGTGCAACACCGCGACAACCAAGTGATCGCCTGTGCTGCACTGTATCCTTATCCTGATAACAAAATGGGTGAATTGGCTTGTTTGGTGGTACACAATGATTATCAAAACCAAGGCCGTGGCGATGTGTTGTTGCGTTTTATGCAACGGCATGCCCAAGATAGAGGGTTGGAACAACTGTTTGTCTTGACCACCCAGACCGCCCATTGGTTTTTGGAGCGCGGTTTTAAACCGATGGATTTGCACCAACTGCCGTTGGTGCGACAGTCTTTGTACAATTATCAACGTTCATCACAAATTTTCATCAAAACTTTGAGGACATGACACCATGGCCGCCACGCCTTCAACCATGATGCCGTTAGGCACAATCGCCCCTGATTTTACTTTGCTCGACACCATCAGCGGCAAAAACATTCATTTACAACAACTCAAAGGCAAAAAAGCCACGTTGATTGTATTCATGTGCAACCATTGCCCTTATGTCATTCACATTAAAGACCAACTGATTGATATTGCAAGAAAATATGCAACCAAAGGGATTCAAACCATCGCCATCAGTGCCAACGACATTGAAAATTATCCCCAAGATGCACCCGAAAAAATGGCAGAAATGATGGCCGCATGGGGCAAGCCGTTTGCCGCCTATTTGTATGACGAAAGCCAAGATGTGGCCAGAGCTTACCAAGCCGCTTGCACCCCCGACATCTATTTATTCGATGCGGATTTGGCTTGCGTTTATCGCGGGCGGTTAGACGGTGCAACCCCCAAAAACAATGTGCCGCTGACAGGCCAAGATTTGCGTGCCGCACTGGCGTGTTATTGCGCGGGCAAACCCATCAGCGATGAGCAAATTCCAAGCATCGGTTGCAATATCAAATGGAAAAACACATGACCGCCAGCGAACGCCTCCGTGCGATACAACAACAGTTGACTGACCACCTGCAACCGATTGCATTGCAGGTGATGACAGGTCTCAGCAACACAGGCCATGCCCATTCACAAGGCAAAGGTCACTACACTGTACGCATTCAAGCCAGCGCATTTAACGGCTTGAAATCTGTGGAAAAACACCGTTTGGTGTTTAAGGCTTTGGGTGATTTAATGGACAATGAAATCCACGCGCTGATCATCAAAGCCCAAGGCACATGGTTACGGCGTTAATGTCTGAAATGGCGCATACCTGTGAAGACCATGGCAATATGGTGTTCATCGGCGGCGGCAATCACTTCATCATCGCGCATCGAACCCCCCGGTTCAATCACGGCGGTGATGCCTGCTTGGGCGGCGGCATCCAAACCATCACGGAATGGGAAAAACGCATCAGAGGCCATGACCGAGCCTTTGACGGGTAAATTTTCATCTGCCGCCTTAATGCCTGCGATTTTCGCGCTGTAAACACGGGACATTTGTCCCGCGCCCACGCCTATGGTCATGCCGTCTTTGCAATACACAATGGCGTTGGATTTGACGAATTTGGCCACTTTCCATGCGAACAATAAATCGGCCATTTCGCGGGGCGTGGGTGCGCGCTGGGTGACGATTTTTAAATTATTTTCAGTGACTTGGCCTAAATCTTTGTCTTGCACCAATAACCCGCCGTTGACCCGTTTGAAATCCCGTGCCGCTTGGGCTGTTGCGTCCCATGAACCACAAACCAAAACGCGGACATTGGCTTTGGTTTTTAACACGGCTTTGGCCGCATCGCTGATGGCGGGCGCGATGATGACTTCAACAAATTGGCGGTCAATGATGGCTTTGGCGGTTTTGTCGTCCAATTCACGGTTGAAAGCGATGATGCCACCAAACGCAGATGTGGGGTCGGTTTTGAACGCACGTTCATAGGCAGACAATAAACTGTCGCCAATGGCCACGCCACAAGGATTGGCGTGTTTGACAATCACGCAAGCGACATCGTTAAAACTTTTGACACATTCTAAAGCGGCATCGGTGTCGGCGATGTTGTTGTATGACAGCTCTTTGCCTTGAATTTGGGTTGCGGTGGCCACGCAAGCTTCTTGCGGTTGACGCTCAATATAAAATGCCGCGCTTTGATGGGGGTTTTCGCCATAACGCATGGTTTGTTTTTTCTGGTATTGCAAGCTCAAGGTTTGCGGGAAATTGTCCGCTTGGTTGATATTGCCCAGATAATTGGCAATCGCGCCATCATAGCGGGCGGTGTGTTCAAACACTTTGACGGCCAGTGCAAAACGGGTTTCATCGCTGACTGCGCCGTTGCTGGCCATTTCGTCCAATACTTTGTCATAGTCGCTGGCATCAACCACCACGGTGACTGCCGCATGGTTTTTGGCGGCTGAGCGCAACATGGCAGGTCCGCCGATGTCGATGTTTTCAATTGCATCGGCCAGCGTGCAATCGGCTTTGGCCACGGTTTGTTCAAACGGATACAGGTTGACCACCAGCAAATCAATCGGCGCAATCGCATGTTCGCTCATCAGCGCATCATCTTGCCCACGCCGTCCCAATAAACCGCCGTGAATTTTTGGGTGCAAGGTTTTGACCCGTCCGTCCATCATTTCAGGAAATCCTGTATAATCAGACACTTCAGTGATATTAATGCCTTGAGCGGCCAACAATTTGGCTGTGCCGCCCGTGGATAAAATCACAATGCCTTGTTGGCTCAATTGTTGGGCAAATTCAATAATGCCTGTTTTATCGGATACACTGATTAAGGCGCGTTTAATTGTTGACATGCTCAGTCCTTTGTTTGAATGCAAGGTTTTTATCTTCTAATATAAAATTGTTGTTGCCAGAAATGAATGGAATTTTATCACGGCCAAAACCTGAATTGCCCCAACGCCAATAAATCTCGTTGGGTTGTTGGGCTGACAAAGATTGGGGTTTGGCCAATTGCATAAAATCTGCCCACACTTTCATCGCCCCGTCGCCACCGCTTAAATGGATGGGATGGTTGTCATCGCGTCCCAACCAACTGACTGTCAAAATATCTTCGCCATAGCCTGCGAACCAACTGTCTTTGTAGTCGTTGGTGGTGCCTGTTTTGCCTGCCAAGATGACATCATCGGGCAACAGTTCTTTGGCAACAGCGCGCCCCGTGCCTTTGCGGATGGCTTGTTGCAGCGCGTAATTTAACACAAAAATGCTGGATTCACTGAAGCGTTTTTCAATTTCGATGGCATAGCGGTTCAGCGGTTTGCCGTTGTGGTCTAAAACTTCACGAATGGCGCGCAAAGGTGAATTATAGCCATGGCTGGCAATGGTTTGATACATTTGCGTGACTTCTAAAGGGGTCATCGATACCCCACCCAATAACATGGAAGGATAGACTTTAAATTCGCGTTCAATCCCCATACGACGCAAAGTTTCGCGCACTTTTTCCAAACCCAGTTTAAAACCCAAATGGACAGTGGCCAAGTTATAGGAATTGGCCAACGCTTGGCATAACAACACCCGTCCATGGGGCTTACCTGTGTAATTGCCGGGTTGCCAAATTTCACCCGTGTGTTTGTCTTGCCACTCAAAGGGGGTGTCGTTCAAATAAGACAGCAAAGAATAGCGGTTGGGTTGTTCCAAGGCAGTGAGGTAAATGGCGGGTTTAATCACCGAGCCAATTTGCCGTTTGGCGTTTAACGCACGATTAAAACCGTCATAACGTGGATTGCGTCCACCCACCAAGGCCAGCACTTCGCCATCGCGGGTATTGGTGACAATCAACGCGCCTTCCAATTTATTTTTGTTTTTGGCGTTTTCCCGCTCTAATTTCTGCATTCGATTGATCAACGCTTGTTCCGCTTTTTGTTGCATAAAAGGATTCAACGTGGTGAAAATTTTTAATCCCGCTGAACGCAAATCTTTTTCTTTATAATCACGGTGCAATTGTTCGCGCACCAAATCAATGAAATGCGGATAAGGGAAAATGCTTTGTGCTTGTTTATCACTGACATTCAACGGTGTGGCTTGCGCTTCCAACAAGGTGGCGCGGTCTATCATGTTTTGCTCTTGCATTTTTTGCAACACCAAATTGCGCCGTTTTAAGGCACTTTCAGGATTGCGCCGTGGGTCATACATGGAAGCCCCGCGAATCACCGCCACCAAGGTCGCCAGCTCAGGCAAATTCAATTGTTCCAATGGCCGATTAAAGTGAAACCACGCGCCCATGCCCACGCCGTGAATGCCGTGATTGCCGTCTTGGCCTTGATATACTTCGTTGAAATACGCTTCTAAAATTTGGTCTTTGTCATAATGCAGTTCCAGCAACACCGCCATCAAGGCTTCAGGCACTTTACGGCTGATGGTGCGCTCAGGGGTTAAAAACAGGTTTTTCACCAATTGTTGGGTAAGGGTACTGCCGCCTTCAATCCATGCCATATGGCGTAAATTGGTCAACATAGCCCGCATCACACTGCGAAAATTAATGCCATTGTGTTGATAAAAATGGCGGTCTTCCATCGCAATCAAGGCTTTCAACAACAGCGGTGGCAGTTGGTCAATTTTGACTAAAATGCGGTCTTCGTTGTGCCGTGGGTAAATTTTGGCAATCAAACGCGGCTCTAAACGCAACAATGAAACGCTTTCTTTGGCATCCATATCCGCGATTTGCGCCAGTTGGTTGTTTTGCAAGCGCACGCGAATCAAACGTGAACCTTGTTTTTCGTCCCAAAAATCAAAAGCGCGGGTTTTGATAAAAAATTGCTCACCTTGCTGATAATATTCACCCGCATACTGCAAATTTTCATTTTGCTTATAGCCCAGTTCAGTCAATTCTTCATTGAGCATGGCCGCGTTTAATTCCATACTGGGGTATAATTCCAATGGCGAAGCGTACACATGGGCGGGTAAATCCCAATTATTGCCTTCAAATTGCGCACGCACTTGTTCATCCAAGGTTTGAATATACATCCCCAGGGGAATCAAGAACAGCAACAGCACCAACCAACGCAATTTAAACAACGGACGCAAATCGCGGGGGCGACGTTGTGGCGTATAGTGATGGCGGCTGGAAGGCCGACGACGATAAGGCTTGGGTTTATTTAACATAAATCACATAAAAAACAATTAGTTGTAACCATAACTTATGAAGTTACTTAAGGAAGCTCGGCTTTTTATTTGATAATATACATAAGTTTCACGCAAATATCAAAACATCAACCACACATGAGCTATTCAACACAAGAGCAACCTTTGACATTGCAACAGGTGGCGGGCTATTTATTGGCCGACCAAATGATTGACCGCCTGCAATATGACAAAATTTTACAAATTATTCCGTTGCAAAAAAACAAAATTCATCCTTTGATTTCCATCGCCAGCCTGAAATGGCCGAATTTAGCCCAACCTAAACATTATTTAAGTTTGGAAAATTTAACCCGCTGGTTGGCACAACGTTTTACACTGCCGTACATCCACATTGACCCCTTAAAAACCGATTTCGCCCACTTAACCCGCTTGGTTTCCTACGCCTATGCCGAGCGGTTCAAAATTTTGCCGTTAAAATTAGAAAACAACCTTTTGACCATCGCCACCGCCGAACCTTTGTTGCGCGAATGGGAAGACGAGCTGAGCAAGGTACTTAACCTTAAAATTCAACGCATTATCGCCAATCCACAAGACATCAGTCACTATCTCAATGAATTTTATAACCTGCAACATTCACTCAATGAAGCCGCGCAAGACAATAAACTGAAAAGCAGCACGGTCTGGCATGATTTTGAACAATTGCTGGAGCTGGAAAACAAAGACAGCAAACCCGATGCAGGCAATCAACACATCGTGCATATCGTCGATTGGCTGTTGCAATATGCGTTTGCCCAACGTGCCAGCGATATTCACCTTGAGCCACGGCGCAAAGAAGGCCATGTGCGTTTTCGCATCGACGGCCAATTGCATATGGTGCATAAAATCCCGACCCAAATCATGTTGGCCATGGTCAGCCGCTTTAAAATGTTGGCCAGAATGAATTTAGCGGAACGACGGCGGCCACAAGATGGGCGCATCAAAACCCTGTCGCCCGAAACAGGTAAAACCGTGGAATTGCGCTTGTCAACCATGCCCACCACGTTTGGCGAAAAATTGGTGGCGCGCATTTTTGACCCTGAAGTCTTGGTTAAGAATTTCAATTCATTGGGATTTTCTAAACGCGATACCATGTTATGGCAACGCATGACTTCCCATGCCCACGGCATTATTTTAATCACAGGGCCGACAGGCTCAGGCAAAACCAGCACACTGTATTCCGCGCTCAAACATTTGGCGCGCCCCGAACTCAACATTTGCACCATCGAAGACCCGATTGAAGTGGTTGAACCTGAATTCAATCAAATGCAAGTCAACCCCAGCATTGATGTCAGTTTCGCCACGGGTGTGCGCACCTTGTTGCGCCAAGACCCTGACATCATCATGGTGGGCGAAATCCGTGACCAAGAAACGGCGGAAGTCAGCGTTCAAGCCGCTTTGACAGGCCATTTGGTCTTGTCCACGTTGCACACCAATGACGCACCTTCTGCCATCACCCGCCTGTTCAATATTGGTGTAGCCCCTTATTTGATTGATGCCACTTTATTGGGCGTGGTGGCGCAACGGCTGGTCAGAACCTTATGCCCCCAATGCAAACAAAAACAAGCCTGTGACGAACATTCATGGCAAAGCTTGATTCAACCGTTGACATGGAAAAAACCCGAATTCATCTACGGCTCTCAGGGTTGTGACCATTGTCGGCAAACAGGTTATCATGGCCGCACAGGTTTATTTGAAATCATGCCTGTCACCCCCGCAATTGCCAAACTCATCAACAAAGACAGCAGCCTCAGCACCATGCGTGCCGTGGCTTTAAAAGAAGGGCTTTATCCATTGCGCTTCAATGGCGCGCAAAAAATTGCGGCAGGTTTGACCACTTTTGAAGAAGTGTTGCGGGTCATCGGCATCAACAGCCTTTAACCTAATGATTTTAAATAAAATAAACCAGAAAAATTAATGGGCTGAAAAAATGTAAAAAAAGTTTGACAAATTTCAAGAGGCTCTATAAAATGCGCACTTCCTTTCACGGGGCTATAGCTCAGCTGGGAGAGCGCTACAATGGCATTGTAGAGGCCGGCGGTTCGATCCCGCCTAGCTCCACCAGAACCGTGAAAGAATACCATGCGTCCCCATCGTCTAGTCGGCCTAGGACATCGCCCTTTCACGGCGGTAACAGGGGTTCGAATCCCCTTGGGGACGCCACTTTTTTGACCTATGAATTGCGCGATTATCGCCACCGCTGACCACCTTCCACAGGCTCACCAACTGGGCGAACAACTGCATCTGCCTGTTTTTACTTCAATTCCACCAAATTTTGACTTTTTCTTGCATGTCGGGCAACGCTTGGCTTTGTCTTCTGCTTCTGACCTTCATTGTTTGGTTTATAGCGAATTCAGCCATGAAACCATGGGCTATCGTTTGGCCCATGGCGGCGGACGGCAACAACTTTTGGCCCGTGCCTGTGGTTTAAAACCACACAAAAACCCTGATATTTTAGATTTAACCGCAGGCTTGGGCAACGATGGCTTTATTCTCGCCAGTTTGGGTTGTCACGTCACTTTACTGGAACGCCAGCCCATCATTGCCGCTTTATTGAACGATGGTTTGCAACGCGCCGCCCAACAGCGTGCAACCCAAGCGATTTGCCATCGCATTTTCGCTATCCAAACCAACAGCTTGACTTATTTGCAACAAACCCCTGTGGCCGATGTGATTTATCTTGACCCTATGTATCCCAAACGTCAAAAATCAGCCAAAGTAAATAAAAACATGCAGTTATTTCAAAAACTGGTGGGTGAAGATGCCGATGCAAGGCAATTATTGCCCTTGGCTTTGGCCTGCGCACGCCAACGGGTGGTGGTCAAACGCCCGAAAAACGCCCCACATTTGAGCGAAAAACAACCCAGCATGATGTTGGACAGCAAAAAAACCCGTTATGATGTTTATATGCGCCACCCGATAGAGACATAGACCCAAAAAGCACTTGCGGTAAAAAAACAACCTTTGTACAATAGCTGCCACTTTACCCCAGCCGATGTAGCTCAGACGGTAGAGCAACTGATTCGTAATCAGTAGGTCAGGCGTTCGATTCGCCTCATCGGCACCATAAAGACACAGCATCGCGCAAACCCAAGGCATCCCTTTCTTGTCTTTGAAGCAGGGACTACCCCGTCAGACTTCGTCTGCCTCCCCTTCAAAGTAGGGGAATAGGGCATGTTTTATTTTTTAGGGATATTGCCTTGTGCTGCTTGCGCTAAAGCACTGGATTCTAACACAAAGCAAATCAGCATCACCAACACCACTGGCACAACCGCAACCCGCGATAAAGCCACCATCATGATATGCCCCATGGCACTGCTGGCGGCAATCACCGTGGCCAAGAGCAAAATCACCCCTGTGATGCCGTAGCCTATCAGCAAAATATAGGTGTGTTTCCGCGCCAACTGCCAATGGGCGTGAATCAGTTCGTGGCGTTCATGTTGTTGTGAGCGATACCCTGTGTATCCGATAAAAACCAATGAACACGCCAACGGCACGATAAAACCCCATAAACCGATGTCTAAAGCGATGCTGGCGGGTGTGGCCAGCAGATGAAACAAGGCCAAGTTGATCATGAACAATTCATGCGGCGTTTTGGCTTGTTTGATGATGTCAGGCGTAAGGTTATCAGTCATGGGGCTGTTCTCAAGTTGATGGGGTTGGTTTCAATCGAAAGGGGGTTGTCAGCAACGGTGTGGGCATGGGCTATAGCGTCTGCTGTTTTTATGCTGACGCTGGGTTTGAGCGCATTGAACACGCCCGCTTGTTCCTTGCCCAAATTATCACGTTGCATTTGTACTACATCGCGTTCCACCCCGCCGAAATCAACTTGTGCCAAAGCTTGGTCATAGGCTTGTTTGGCTGGCTCAATGTCGCCTTTGGCCCAGTGAATATCTCCCGTCAATCGGGCAAATGCGCCTTTGAAACTTTCGGGATAGGTGGCGGGAATCAACGCCAAAGCTTCGTCAAATTTTTCTCGCGCCAACAACAGCCGTGCTTTGCGCAAGCGCGCCAAATGCGCCCACTCGCTTTGTGGGTCATTATCAATCACCCATTGTAAATGAGCTTCACTGCTGATGCTGTTGTCGGGGCTTAGGTTTTCTTTGGCCAGCATTAAAGAAGTCAAAGTGGCATATAAAGAATCAGGGTGTTTGGACAACAACAATTGCCCTGCTTGTAAAGCTTTTTCATTGTCTTTGTTTTTGACCTGCAACATCAGGTGTTCATACATCATAGAGGCTTCCTCGGCTTGTTTGTGTTGGTAATTTTGCCAAAACTTCCAGCCCAACAACAAAGCCAAGCCAAGGCTTACGCCCATAATCACTGCATTGCCGTTTTCCTGCCACCATTTTTTTATTGCTTCAATTTGTTCTTCTTCTTGGGAATCAAAAGCCACGTTCGTTTTCCTTTAATCGTTGTATAAGCGCATCCAAGCCCAATTGTACTTGTGGTTTGGCTTGGCGTAAATATTTCAGTCCAATCTGTTGTTGTTGCCATTCGTTTTCGCCCATAATCAGCGCGATTTTCGCCCCGCTGGCATGGGCTTTTTTCAGTTGTTTGGCCAACGTACCGCCGCCACAATGATACAGCAAATGCAAATAGGGCAAGGCTTGGCGCAATTTTTCTGCCCAAAGCAAACCGTGCTGTTCAGCCACATCGCCCAAGGTGATGAAATAAGCATCAATTGCCGTTGGCGGCAGGGTTTCATCCAATTGCAATAATGCCAGCAACCGTTCCATGCCCAGCGCAAAACCAAACGCAGGCGTGGCTTTGCCGCCGATTTGTTCCACCAAACCATCATAACGCCCACCCGCGCACACCGTGCCTTGCGCGCCCAAACGATCGGTCACCCATTCAAACACTGTGTGGTTATAATAATCTAAGCCACGCACTAAACGCGGATTGAGTTCAAATTCAATGTGATGTTGGTGTAACAGGTTTTGCAATTGAGTGAACCGCTGTTGTGATGCGTCAGAAAAATCATCCCACAAACGGGGGGCGGCTTGACACAGGTTTTGCATTTTGGGGTTTTTGCTGTCTAAAATCCGCAAAGGATTGGTGGTCAAACGGCGCAAACTGTCGTCATCCAATTGGTTTTGATGTGCGCCAAAATAAGCCACCAACCGCGCTTTGTAACGTGCGCGACAGGCAAGACTGCCTAAGCTGTTGATTTGTAACTTAATTTGTTTCAAACCCAGCCTGCGCCACAAACGCGCTGTCATCAGCAACATTTCCGCTTCAATATCAATATCTGGCAAACCATAGGCTTCAGCACCGATTTGATGAAATTGGCGATAACGCCCTTTTTGTGGCCGTTCGTGGCGGAACATTGCGCCACAATACCACAGGCGTTGGATTTGGTTGTACAACAAACCGTTTTGAATGCCTGCGCGTACACAACAGGCCGTGCCTTCAGGACGCAAAGTCAGGCTGTCGCCGTTGCGGTCGGTGAAAGTATACATTTCTTTTTCAACAATATCAGTGACTTCGCCGATGGCGCGTTTAAACAGCTCGGTTTTTTCCACCAACGGAAAACGAATTTCTGCATAACCATAGGCGGCAAACACATGGCGGCTCACTTGTTCAACAAACTGCCATAAACCTGTTTGCTCTGGTAAAATGTCGTTCATCCCCCGAATTGCTTGAATGATTTTGGCCACAACCTCATCCTGTGTGATAAAAAGGGGACTATTATAACCACTTGATGGCTAAAATTAAATAAATCTCTCGCTCAACGCTGGGTGAGGGATAAATGTCAGCAGTCGAGACAGCAAGGTAGGAATTATGCCCAATTACGATATTTTCATCAGTTATCGCAGTAAAAATAAAGTTTGGGTCGAAACTTTGGCCAGAAACCTGCGCAACGAAGGCTATAAAATTTTCCTCGACATTTGGGAACTCATCCCCGGGCAAAATTTTACCCAACAAATTTACAACGCGCTGAAAAACAGCAAAACCGCGATTTTAGTTGCCAGCCCTGATGCGGTGGAATCGGGTTGGGTGCGCGAAGAATATGAATTGATGTTCAACCGCAAACAACAAATGCCCGATTTTCGGTTTTTTCCTGTGGTTTTCAATGAAAACCCTGATTTTCCGTTTTTGTGCAACAGCCAAATCATTAATTTCAGCATCGATGACTATACCCGTGCGTATTATTTTTTATTGTGTGGCTTAAAATCGGTAGGACCCGGCGACAGCGTGCCAAGCTACCCCTATTTGGAAATTCCTGCCAAACTGAAAAAAAACCTTATCCACCACAATTCCAGCATTGAGCATTTTTTGCAACGCTTGTTTGCGTTGTTTGAACAAAGCTGTCCGTCGCCTGTGATGTTGCTGGCGCAAGCCGATCGCAATCAATCGCCCGTGGTCGATGCCGTGTTGAAAAAAGCCGAAGCCCACTATTCGCCCGCCCGCTGTTTGCATATTTTGCCGCCGTTCAGCAACCAAGCGGAACACCAAGCCGATGGCTATTTTCACAGCCTTGGCCAACAATGCGGCTTTGGCGAAGGCGTTAAAAACGGTGTGGATTTTGAACATGCGTTGCGCGATTTGCTCAAAACCCCTAACCCTTTGTTTTTATTGGTCAGCCGTTTTGAACACGGTGCGGAAAACATTCGCCAAGAGCTGGCAGGGATTTTACGCAGTCTCAACGAAAGCCATGCCAATCAACTGCACATTGTGTTGTGTGGTGGCGAAAAATTGCAAGAGCTGAAATTTCTCAAAGGCAGTCATTCGTTGTTGAACATCGCCCATATTTTGCTGTGGCCAGAATTGATTCGCGCCGATGTTTATGGCTTGCGTGACGAATGTTGCAAAACCTTGTCATTGACGGATGAAGATGTTGAGCAATTCTTGGAAATCAGTGGCGGTCATCCGACGTTGTTGCAAAGTGTATTGCTGTTGCGCCAAGATGAACCCGATTTGTCATGGGCAGATTATCCCATGGCTTTGAGTGAAGATGCGTTTGTCTGGCAATTGTTCACGCCTTATACCCGCCAGCCTGAGCAGGCCAAACAAGTGTATCAATGGCTGGCACACAACGATATTTCGCCCGCCAAGCCGTTTATCCTCAATGCGCTGTTACGCCATTTGTATTGGAGAAACCTGTTGGTGGAAAAACGCATTCAAGGGCGCAAACGCTTGTGTTGGCGATGTGAAGCGTTGCGCTTGGCAGGGCGGGAAATTTTGGCCGAATACGTTTAAGCCAGCCCAGCCAAGGTTTGTCCCATCACCACAGCACGGCCTTCGGTCAAATTCAACCACTGAAGGGGAAAACTGCTGACTAAAACCACGGTAGACCCCATGTTGAAGCGGCCAATTTCCATGCCTGTGGTTAAATTGGCTTCACGGTTATGCCAACAGCGCATCGCATAACCGCGTTTGGCGGGGGTGATTTCACCGTGCCAAACGGTTTCAATACTGCCGACGAAAATCGCGCCGACCATCACCACGGCCAACAAACCATATTGGGTTTCAAACACGCACACCACCCGTTCGTTGCGGGCAAACAGATTGGGTACTTGTTGCGCGGTGGTTTGGTTGACGCTGAACAAACGGCCTGCGATGTACAATGTTTGAATCAGATCACCTCCCAATGGCAAATGGATGCGATGATAATCTTTGGGCGATAAATACAGCGTGCAAAAATAGCCGTGATGGAAGGCTTTGGCCAACGCCACATCACCCAACAAAGCGGCTACACTGTAATCATGGCCTTTGGCTTGAATGATTTGCCCTTGTTGAATTTTTCCCCATTGGCTGACAACGGCATCGACAGGCGACACCAATCCCGTGCCAATCGGCCTTTTTTCTGGCTTGATGGCGCGGGTGAAAAAGTCGTTGACGCTGTGATAATCGCGGATATTTTCCCGTTGCGCCAAGCGCAAATCTACGCCGTATTTTTTGACCAAAAAACCAATCGCCCATTGGCTGAGTGGGCCTGCGCGCCAACGGGTTAATCGGTGCATGATGCGTGATAAAAAATGATGCGGTAAAATGTATTGTACTAACACACTGAAATTTCTCATATTAATCCACTCGTAATAAAATGTAGTCCAGCCATGATGTCGGCAACAGCCGCTTCAGCCATGCAAATAAGTGGCTGGGAAAGGTCACATAATAGCGCGCTTTGGGTTTTGGACTTTCCAATGCGCGAAGCACTTGAGCCAATACCGCTTCTGCGGGCAAAGTGAAAGGTGCCGCATGTCCTTGTTTGGCCAAGCGTTGTATTTGGCGCAAATACGTTGTTTTATGGACACTGTTGTCGATATTGATGTTTTTCTGGAACAGTTGCAAGCTGTTTTGGCGAAATTTGCTTTCAATCGGGCCAGGTTCAATCAGCGAAACATAAATATGAGTGCCTGCCAGCTCAAGGCGCAATGTGTCGCTCAAACCTTCCAAAGCGTGTTTGCTGGCATTGTATGCGCCGCGATAACGCAAACACACAAAACCCAATAATGAACCGTTTTGAATAATGCGACCGTAACCTTGTTGACGCATCACAGGTAAAATCAAATTGGTCAACTCTAACCAGCCAAATAAATTGGTTTCAAATTGGGCGCGCAATACGTCACGATTTAAATCTTCCACCGCACCCGCTTGGCCATAAGCCCCGTTGTTGAACAAAGCGTAGATTTTTCCGTCACTGCGGTTTAAAATGTCGGCGACAGCGGTTTGAATGGAAGCCGAGTCGGCTAAATCCAGTTGCACACTGTCCAAACCCAAAGCGGATAATTGAGCCACATCTTGTTTTTGCCGCGCTGTGGCAAAAACCCGATAACCTTTTTGTTGCAAGCCTAAAGCCACGCAATGACCGATGCCCGTGCTACAACCTGTGATGACAACCGTTTTATTGTTAGCCATAATTCCTTTTAATTGATTGTTTTTATTATGATAGCATCTTTTGCCCGCCAAAAACACGACCCCAACTTAAAGTTGTTATCTGCCCGCAATGCGTTGTATCATTTTAACAACAGAATTTCATTTGTTGTTTTTTTGTAGAAAAAGTGTTGCGTTTTTTCTGCGGCTGAGCTATAGTTTGGACAAGTGCTAGCGAGATTTTTGGTATGGCACATATGGAAATGACAATGTGATGCGCTGACTGGGGTTTATCCTCGCTGTGTTTAAGGGCTGTGGCACTATTGTAAAGCGTTTCCACTGTATATCAAGAATGTTTAGTTAGGTATATTACCTAATATCAGTTTTTATTTATCAAGCTTTTTGGAGAACGATATGAACAAGAGAGTATTAGCTCTGGCTGTTGCAACAGCATTGGTATCCCCAATGACTGCCTCTGCTGACGTTAAATTGTCTGGTGCTATTCAGGCTGAAGTTATCAGTGCGAAATTTGCAGACGGTGAACGCGGAACCATTACCACAGACAATGGCGGTTCTGTTGCCAATGGCGGCCCTAACAATTTAACCTTTTCTATTGATGAGAAAATGGACACCGGCTTAACTGCTTATGGCAAGATTTCCCGTGCTTTCAGCACCTTCAAAGGTGGCGCAAGCTTGGCTCCTTTGCAACACTACGTTGGCTTAAAAGGCTCGGGTGCTTATCTCCAGTTCGGTCGTATCAGTGGCTTATACAAATACGGTAATACATTAGACCCATTGTATGAAACTAGCGTTCAGGCCCGTGGTGCAGGTGGCGCAACAGGCAGTGGATTTGGTGGTCATAGCGGTTATTTAGATAACGTGCTTCAAGCAGGTTTTGAAGCCAATGGTTTTGGTGTTGCAGGTCAATACATTGCTGATGAATCCAGTGCCAATGACGGCAGTATGCAATTTTTAGCCAGCTATGACAACAAAACCTTCAGTGTTTATGGTGCTTACGCCATGCAAGATGACCAAACTGACAATGAACCAAGAAACATTGCAGTGGGTGGTAAATACAGCATTGCTGGCTTAAACTTGAGTTTAAAATACGAAAATGCTGAAATCGGTACTTTAGACGGTGGCAAAGGTGATTACTTATTCGCCAGTGCCAGTTATGCTTTAGGCAATGTGATTCCCACTATGTGGATTGCCAAATACGCCGCCGATGCTGACAACGAAGATGCTTTAAGCTTCTCTGCTGCCATCATCTATGCGTTCAGCAACCGCACCATCGCTTATGCTGCCTACCACAAAACCGACAGTGACAACAACACCCGCGATTGGGATGCCTTCGGTGTGGGTATGCGCCACAAGTTCTAAGTGCCTAACTTAGATCAGAAAAAAAGGACACTGCAGTGTCCTTTTTTTTTACCTATTCCACTATATGTAGCGATTATAGGTTCTTTGCGTGGCTCTATTTTTCTTGACAAGAAAGCTTTATTTCTTTAAAGCTTCTAT
>DYSU01000088.1 GCA_020726335.1 Thiomargarita sp.
ACGGAGGCTGCCATCAAATTGTTGCGCCAACAATTCTGAGCAAAATAAATCATGATGAAATTTTATCAACGTTTGCGGTTCAAATTGGTTTTGGCTTTTTTCTTTGCCACGTTAATTCCTTTATTGTTCACAGGCTTTTATGCCATTTATACATCGACCAACAGTTTACACAACCAAGCGATTAACAGCCAGCAAGAATCTGTGCAAACCTTAAAAAACAACATTGAAATGTTTTTAGCCACCGTGCAAGGCGATTTAATGTTTTTAGCTGAAACCGTGCCATTAAAGAGTTATCTAAAATTTCGTGCCGAAAACACAGGCTCTACATTAGACCAAACCCAACGGGAACAACTGCATTAAGCCGTGGAGCAAGAATTTTTAGCCTTGTCCAAACACCGCCGTATTTATTATCAAGTGCGTTATTTAGACGAAAAAGGCATGGAAGTGGTGCGCGTTGATTCTGACAGCCTCAAAAGTTATGTTGTGCCAAAAGAGCAGTTGCAAGATAAGTCCGATCGCTATTATTTCAAGGACAGCATTCGCCTCAATCGCAAGCAACTTTTTGTTTCCAAACTGGATTTAAACCGTGAACGGGGAAAAGTTGAAGTGCCTTATAAACCTGTCATCCGTTATGCGATGCGTCTTGATGACAGCAAAGGCAAAAAAGCGGGTATTGTGATCACCAATATTGATGCCAACCAATTTTTAATGGCGTTGTCCAGCGTGCGTTTGGCCACTGAAGACGGCTTTTATGCCAGTCATCCTGACAAAGACAAACGTTGGGGACGCGACACCGACTTGGCACATGGCTATAATTTAGAGCAAGAATACCCTGAATTGGCCAGCAAAATGCACGGGCGCGCCGCCACGCTGGCCACCGATGACTTGACGTTAAGCAGTGATAAAATTTTAGTGCCAGGCACCAACGAACGTTGGACGTTGATTGTGCAAAACGAAACCAAAGACCTGTTAAAAAGCGTTTATGATTTTCGTTTCACCTT
>DYSU01000063.1 GCA_020726335.1 Thiomargarita sp.
GGTATCCAATAAATACATGATTTATGTGGCACTGGCGTTAGCACCTGCAATTTTGTGGGTGATGTACCATTGTTGGGCGATGGATAAGATGTTGTTGATGACCCAATACAACACCAGTCCCGCAGGGAAGAACGCAAAAAACACCGTAAAAACAAAAGGTAAGGTCATCATCACTTTTTGTTGCAAGGGGTCTAATGGCGCGGGATTGAGTTTTTGTTGAATAAACATCGAAACCCCCATGATCAGCGGCAATACAAAATAGGGGTCGGCCACTGATAAATCATCAATCCACAGCATAAACGGGGCTTGGCGCAGTTCAACGCTTTCGAGCAACATCCAATACAATGAAATGAACACAGGAATTTGCACCAAAATCGGCAAACAGCCGCCCAGCGGGTTGATTTTTTCCTTTTTGTAAATGTCCATCATCGCTTGGTTTAAGCCCATGCGGTCGTTGGCATAGCGTTCTTTAAGGGCAAGCAAGCGCGGTTGCAAACGGCGCATGTTGGCCATGGATTTATAGCTGGTGGCGGACAATTGGAAAAACGCCAGTTTAATCAACAAGGTCAAGATAATGATTGCCCAACCCCAATTGCCCAACAAGCTGTGGATGGCTTCAAGCAACCAAAACAGCGGCTGGGCGATAAACCACAACCAGCCGTAATCCACCGTCAATTCCAGCCCCGAAGCCAAGTTTTCTAAAGTGTGTTGGGATTTAGGGCCTGTATAAAATTGAAAATTAAAATCTTGGGTTTGGCCTGCTTTGATGGTGTGTGGTTCGCTGTACAAACCCAACACATAACGCTGGCCTTTGCTCAAAGTTTTGCTGTAATAGTTGTAAGCCTCTGTTTTTTCAGGCACTAATGCGCTGACAAAATAGTGTTGCAACAAAGCGATCCAGCCGTTTTGCCAGTTGTCTTGGGTATTGGCCACCAAACTGCCGTCTTTGGCAATGCGCGCATCCGCGCCCGCTTTGCTGATTTCGTCAAATGTGACTTTTTGATAACGTTTTTCGGGGGTGGAAATCGCGCCACCCGTATAGGTGTATAAAAAGCGCGAACCGCCACTGCTGGGCATGTTGCGCTGTAACTGGCCGTACAAACGCCCCTGCCAATTGGCGGTGCTTTGGTTTTCCACATGATGGCTGATGTTGACGGTATAGCTACCCCGTTGAAAATGAAATATTTTTTTCACCAACAGGCCATTGGCTTGATAGGTCAACAAGACATCCAATGTTTGGGCATTGTCGGCCAATTGATAATGGCTTTTTTCGGCTTGATAAACGGTTTCATGGCTGATGCTTTGGCTGTCGCTGAGCAAACCCGATTGGGCAACAAAAATATCAGGCATTTGGTCGTTGAGTAAGCGAATCGGCGTGGCATCTTCCGTACTGCGGCTGTATTGGCGCAAATTCAGCAAGCGCACATCGCCGCCAACGGTGTCAATTTCCAGTTTGAACACATCGGTTTCAACCAGCACCCGCTGTTTAGAGGCCAACAGGCGTTGATTGGCTTCGGACGATAAATGATGGGGTGTTTCAGGTTGTGTGCGGATAATTTGCGGGGTTTCGCGGTCGTTGTTCGCCACGTTGGGGGTGGATGATGTGCTGTTTGGGGGTGTGACAGCGGTGACGGGCGTTTGTGGTTGACCGTAGTCTTTTTGCCACGCTTGGTACATCATCACCAAAATAAAAGCCAGCGATACCGCCAGCGCAAATCTAAAATTTTCCATGATTTTCTATTGTGTGTGGGTTGATTTTTCAGGCACAGGGTCAACACCGCCTTCATGCCAAGGATGACAACGCGCCAGCCGTTTAATCGCCAACCACAGGCCTTGACCTGCGCCGTGGATTTCAATCGCTTGTTGGGCATATTGAGAACACGAGGGATAATAACGACAATGTTGTCCCAGCAGCGGGCTGATAAACAAACGATAAAAACCGATTAAAGCCAATAAACTTTTGCGTATCATCGTTGCAAACGTTTCCAATGTTGGGCAAGCGCGGTGCGCAAAGTTGTGTTGTCTGCTTTTAACAGGCCATCACGCGCTAACACTATAATATCTAAAGGTTTTATCAAAAACTGTTGCTGTCTAAAACTTTCTCGAATCAGCCGTTTGAGGCGATTACGCTGTACCGCAAGACGCGCCCTTTTTTTACTGATAACCAGACCTAAACGGGCGTGAGAACAGTTGTTCGCCCTTGCCAGCACCACCCAATAACGGTCGTATGATTTTTTAGGCTGTGAAAAAACGTGGTCAAAGGCTTGACGTTGACGCAATCGAACAGCAGGCGGAAAACTGGCGGGATGTTGAACAACAGGCGGGTTAAGCACTTAAGCGTTTGCGTCCTTTGGCACGTCTGGCATTGATGACGGCGCGACCGCCACGGGTACTCATGCGCGAACGAAAACCATGGCGGCGTTTGCGAACCAAGTTGCTGGGTTGGAATGTTCTTTTCATCAGCGTCAAACTCCAAAACTTAAGACAATCAATAGAAAATAGAAACGGGCAATTATACCGTTTCTTTTGGCTGATTGCTATACAACCGTTATTAAATAACGGATGTTGAGAATCTCTAAATAGAAGCGTAAAATCATGCGCTGATTTAATGAAACTTAAATCTCTATCAATAACAAAGTGTGTGCCTTATCATATTAAAATGCTGTTGTTTACCAAGAATGCTTAAGCATCAAACAATGGCGCAGTGTTTCACAAAACTATAAAATAAAAATTTGGTAATGGGTAGGTTTTTACATAGATTTTATATAGTTATATCAATTTTCAATGCCCACGATTGCCCAGTGAGCATTGATTGATATTGTCGCCAAAACAACCGTGTTTTTATATTAATCAGGCCGCATCTAAACTCGCAGGTGGGAACGACGATGATGCGTATTATACTGTGCTTAACCATAATTTTACCTTGGAAAATCAACGAGGTACAAGCGGTGGAAAATTTTCATTTGCGCAGTGCAGGTGGCAAATGTTTGGCGATTAAAGGCAAAAGTTTAATTATTGAAGACAAATCGCTCAATCTTTGGAGTTGCAACCACTCCAACAATCAAAACTGGCATTTTGATGCGCAACAACGCTTGGTCAACATTGCAGGCAAATGCTTAACCGCCAGCGGCCATGATTTGACCACCCGCAGTTGCGACGGAACCAAAGAACAACGTTGGCAATTGGACAACAAAGACCGCTTGGTCAATGACAACGGCAAATGTTTGGACATTCCTGACGGTGATTTACGTAAAAAAGGGGGCGAAGTGCAATTGGCCGCTTGCAACAACAGCATGAACCAACGCTGGTTCAAAGACCCCTTATGACCACCGCATTGGCTTATTTTTATAGCGGTTGCGCTGACCCCTTCATCGACAGCCATGACCGAGGCTTGTCCTTCGGTGATGGCCTGTTCACCACCATACGCATTGAGCAACAACAACTCATTGATTGGCCCCTGCATTGGCAACGCTTGGTGACAGGCTGTCAACGGCTGAAAATTCCGCCGCCGCAAATTTCTGAAATTCAACAGCCATTACAACAGCTTGCCCAGCAACAGCCCGATTGCGTGGCCAAATGTATCCTCACCCGAGGCGTGGGCGGTGTCGGCTATCAAGCCCCTAAAAATCCCCAGCCCTCTTTGATCATCACCAGTCGCCCATTGCCCCATTATCCGCCATTCCTTTATCAAACAGGGGTGCGCCTGCGTTTATGCGCGGTGCGCTTAGGCCATAACCCCCTGTTAGCGGGAATTAAACATTTGAATCGATTAGAAAATGTGCTGGCACGCTTGGAATGGGACGACCCCGATATTTTTGAAGGCCTGTTATTGGACAACCACCATGTGATTGAAGGCGTGATGAGCAACGTGTTTTTTGGTCGTGCGGGTGAACTGCACACGCCTGATTTAAGCTTATGCGGCGTTGCGGGCGTGATGCGACAAAAAATTTTGCACCTGATGCCGCAAACCCAGATCGGCCATTATACGCTGGCCGATTTTTTGGCGGCGGATGAAGTGTTTATCAGCAACAGCCTTATCAAGATTTTACCCATAAAACAGCTTGAACAACAACACTATACCGTTGGCCAATTGACGCGGCAATTGATGCAAAAGCTATGAACATGGAAGCTTTGGCGCAACAGATTAAAGGCTGGGCAACCGAATTGGGCTTTCAAGCGGTGGGCATCACGAACACCGATTTAACCCAAGCAGAACAACAGTTTAACCAACAATTGTACCAAGGTTATTACGGTGAAATGGCTTTTATGCACCGCCACGGACACAAACGCAGCCGCCCCGCGTTATTGGTGCCAGAAACCTTGCGCATCATCAGCTTGGCGATGAACTATCTGCCCGAAGCCCAAACCACCCTGCAACAACGGCTCATGCAACCGCAAACCGCATACATTTCCCGCTACGCGCTGGGGCGCGATTACCACAAAACAGTGCGCCAACGCACGGCACAACTGGCGGCAAAAATCCAAGCGGCCACAGCGAATTTTCATTATCGCGTGTTTGTTGACAGCGCGCCCGTGTTGGAAAAGCCGCTGGCACAAAAAGCGGGTTTGGGTTGGCAAGGCAAACACAACAGCTTGATTAATAAACAAAAAGGTTCATGGTTTTTTTTGGCCGAAATTTACACCAATTTGCCGTTGCCGCCGGACAGGGCCGCAACCAATCATTGTGGCCGTTGCACCGCCTGCATCAATGTTTGCCCCACCCATGCGATTGTCGCACCTTATCAAGTCGATGCCCGATTGTGCATTTCCTATCTGACCATAGAATACAGCGGCACGATTCCCGAAGCATTGCGCCCATTGCTGGGCAATCGCATTTATGGCTGCGATGATTGCCAACTGGTTTGCCCGTGGAATCGCTTTGCCCAACTGACGCAAGAAACCGATTTTTTGCCACGCCACGGCTTGGACAGCGCGCAATTGCTGAGCTTGTTTTTATGGGATGAAGCCACTTTTTTGCGCAAAACCGAAGGCAGTGCAATTCGGCGCATCGGTCATGTCCGCTGGTTGCGCAATATCGCCATCGCTTTGGGCAACAGCGTAAAAACGCCTGAAATCTTGCACGCTTTGCAACAACGGCGCAACGATTCCAGTGAATTGGTGCAACAACATTGCGCTTGGGCATTGACGCGGGTTTGATTTATACTGGCAAGCTGAGGCGCAAACCCTGCTGTTCACCCGAGGCGATGGCGGCATTGGAATGGCTCAAAGAATAACAACTTAAATTTTATCAAGCACTTGTGCGCCCTTGCTGGTGTGGCGCATGGCAAAAAGGGACGAATATGCTTAAAGTCAAAGACATTATGACCCGCTCTTTATACACCTTGCGTGAAACCGACAGTGTATGGGATGCCCATTGTTTAATGGACAAACACACCATTCACCACATCCCCATCATTGACCACAATAAAAAACTGGTGGGCTTGCTCACTCAGCGTGATTTATTGCGCGCATCGGTGTCAACATTTGCCGAAGTCAGCGAAACCGAACGCATCGAAATTGAAGCGGGTATTCCGTTGGCGATGGTGATGACCAAAGAATTGATTGTTGCCGAAGAAGAAGCCCCGTTGGACGAAGTGGCGCGGCATTTATTGCACAAAGGTCACGGCTGTTTGCCCGTATTGCACCAAGGAACGATCACGGGCATTGTCACGGAAGCCGATTTTGTCAAACTCAGTTTGAAATTATTGGATATGCTGGAAACTGTTTTTATCAAACAGTAACCGCACCGGTTCAAGCCCACGAATGTGGGGGAATATAACCCGCCTAGGCGGGTTTTT
>DYSU01000007.1:0-18893 GCA_020726335.1 Thiomargarita sp.
TAAGTTTCTCGTTTAACACCAACAAGTCTTTTAAAAGTCGCTTCACTCAGGTTTTTTAATCGCTTAAATTTATTCATTCTACTATTATATATTTATAGTTTTGAAAGAAGTCTATTGAAGTTTTGCCCGCGCCCCAGCGGCCACTGATGGACATGGCAAATGGGGTTTTTGCGCCTAACAGCAATTCTCGAATGGCCAAAGCAAAGGCACTGCGCCCCAATAAATGGATTTCATCTGTCCATTGGTCGTTAAGGTATAGGTTTTGCGGAGGTCAGGGGTTTTGTTGTTTTTTATAAAGAAATCGCTAACTTATTGCTGTTTCGGGGTAATTTTTTTTTAGTGTTGCGGTGTAAATAAAACCACATACCGTACAGAAGCAATGCTGCGAGGGGAATTAAAATAAACCAATAATCTTTGGCTAAAGCCAAGATGTCCAATATTTCTTTGCCAAAAAAGTAAGTTGGCACGATAATGATGGATGCCCAAGCCCAGCCTGAAAACAGATTAATCAACGCAAATTTTTTGCTGTTGTAACGGGTTAAGCCGATGGCCATTGGAATGATCATCCTTAAGCCATATAAAAAACGTTGGATAAAAATGATGGGCCAGCCGTATCGGTTTAATAATTTATAGGCCAACGCAAATTTTCGCCTTTGGGTGGTCAATCTCTTTTGGATATAATTTTTGTGATACCGACCAATATGAAAATAAATTTGATCGCCCACAAACCCGCCCAGCCCTGCGACAAAAATGGCCATGGACAAATTCATATCCCCCGAATAACATAAAATGCCCGCCAAAAACAACCCAAGCTCACCTTCCAATACACTCCAAAAAAACAAAATAACATAGCCATAACGGATTAACATGGCCAGCCAATAATGCACCCATTCGCCATGGTCTTTCACCATATCAAGAAGTGAGGTAACCGTTTGTGCTTCCATGAAAAAATCCTGTGGTAAATAACTGTCAACAAGGTTTATTGCCAACATAAAACTTAAAATTTATGCTTGGCAATAATACAAACTCATCATAATTGAAATGTTCATAAAACGTCCACTGTTGTTATCGTGGGATAGGTGTCGCTGATATAAAGTGAAAAACGGAATTTCAGTTCATTGAAGGGAAATGGGCAAATCTGCAAGGCGGATAAGCATTGCGCCATCCGCCATTTAGGAATGTCGCATAGCGTTGCACATTGCGACCACCTACGGGATTTAAGCGGTTAGCTGTTGGCTACATAACGCACCAAGCGCATCATGTTGCAGGTATAGCCATATTCATTGTCATACCAAGACACCAATTTAACGAAAGTGCCATCTAAAGCAATGCCTGCTTCTGCATCGAAAACAGAGGAATTACCCACGCCACGGAAATCTGTGGACACCACTTTTTCGTCGGTATAGCCCAAAGTGCCTGCCAATTCGCCTTCAGAAGCCGCTTTCATTGCGGCACAGATGTCGGCATAGCGAGCTTCGGTGTTGAGTTCAACCGTCAAATCAACCACGGAAACATCCGAAGTTGGGACGCGAAAAGCCATGCCTGTCAATTTGCCGTTGAGTTCGGGCAACACTTTACCCACGGCTTTGGCCGCACCTGTGGAAGAAGGAATGATGTTTTCCAAAATTCCACGGCCACCGCGCCAATCTTTCATGGATGGGCCATCCACCGTTTTTTGTGCGGCTGTGGCGGCATGGACGGTGGTCATCAAACCACGTTTAATGCCCCAACGGTCATTCAACACTTTGGCAATCGGTGCCAAGCAATTGGTGGTGCAAGACGCGGCGGAAATGATGTCTTGACCTGCGTAAGTGGCATGGTTGACCCCATAGACAAACATGGGGGTACTGTCTTTGGAAGGCGCGCTTTGCACCACTTTTTTCGCACCTGCATCAATGTGTTTTTGGCAACTTTCTGAAGTCAAAAAGAAACCTGTACAATCAATGACGATGTCCGCACCGACTTCATCCCATTTTAAATGGGCAGGGTCGCGCTCTGCGGTTAAACGGATGTCACGGCCATTCACAATCAATTTGCCGTCAGCAGAGCTGACATCACCATTAAAACGACCGTGGACGGAGTCGTATTTGAGCATATAAGCCAAATAATCTGCGCTCAATAAGTCATTGATACCAACCACTTCCATGTCGGTGAAGTCTTTGGCAATCGCACGAAAGACCATGCGACCGATACGACCGAAACCATTGATACCGATTTTGATGGACATAGATTTATCTCCTGAATGTATGTGTAAAGTTTACCCCTTGCACGTTATCCAAGGGGTTTGGAATGGCTTATAAAATAGATTCTGCACGGGCAACCACGTTGGCCGCCGTGATACCGTAGGTTTCAAACAACACAGGGGCAGGTGCCGATTCGCCAAAGCGGTCAACACCAACGACTTTGCCCGCAAAACCGACGTATTTCATCCAGCCATCGGACACGCCTGCTTCAACCGCCACCCGTTTGCTGATGCTGGCGGGTAACACCGCACCGCGATAAGCGTCGCTTTGGGCATCAAACACATCGGTGGATGGCATGGAAACCACACGCACTTTGCGCCCTTTGGCGGTCAAAGTGGCGGCGGCTTCCATGGTGATGGCCAGTTCAGAACCTGTGGCAATTAAAATGACATCGGGTGTGCCGTCGCAGTCGGATAAAATGTAACCACCTTTGGCGATGTTGGCAATTTGTTCATCTGTGCGGTTTTGGTGTGCCAAATTTTGCCGTGAGAAAATCAAGCTGGTAGGGCCTGATTTGCGTTCAATCGCACATTTCCACGCCACTGCGGATTCAACCGCATCGCAAGGCCGCCACACGTCCATGTTTGGAATCACGCGCATAGAAGCGATTTGTTCCACAGGTTGGTGGGTAGGGCCGTCTTCGCCCAAACCAATAGAATCGTGGGTATAAACGAAAACAGTGGGTATTTTCATCAACGCCGCCATGCGCAAAGCGTTGCGCGCATATTCAGAGAACATCAAGAAAGTTGCGCCGTAAGGGATAAAACCGCCGTGCAAGGCGATGCCATTCATGATGGCGGACATGCCGAATTCGCGCACGCCATAGAACAAATAATTGCCGTCGTTGCCTTCAGCATTGGCGTTTTTACAGCCTTTCCACCATGTCAAGTTGGAGCCTGCCAAATCGGCAGAGCCGCCCAAAAATTCAGGCAACAGCGGGCCAAAACCGTTCAAAGTGTTTTGTGAGGCTTTGCGTGAAGCGATGGTTTCGGCTTTTTCATTGACATTTTTGATGAACGCGGCGGCATCGGCTTGCCAATTGGCGGGCAAGTCGCCTGCCAAACGACGTTTTAATTCAGCAGCCAATGCGGGATGGGCGGCGGCATAGGCTTCAAAACGGCTGTTCCAATCGGCTTCTGCGGCATTGCCGTCTTTGGCGCGCCAGCCTGCGTAAATGTCGGCAGGAATTTCAAACGGGGCGTGTACCCAACCCAACGCTTGGCGGGTCAAGGCGATTTCTGCATGACCCAAAGGTGCGCCGTGGCATTCTTCTTTGCCACCTTTGTTGGGTGAACCGAAACCGATGGTGGTTTTACAGCAAATTAAAGTGGGCTTGCCTGTTTTGGCTTTGGCTTGTTCAACGGCGGCTTTAATCGCATCGGCACTGTGGCCATCGACATGGGGAATCACTTGCCAGCCGTAAGCTTCAAACCGTTTGGGCGTATCGTCGGTAAACCAGCCTTCCACTTCGCCATCGATGGAAATGCCGTTGTCATCATAAAACGCAATGAGCTTGCCTAAACCCCAAGTCCCTGCCAACGCACAGGCTTCGTGGGAAATGCCTTCCATCATGCAGCCGTCGCCCATGAACACATAGGTGTTATGGTCGATGATGTTGTGGCCTTCGCGGTTAAATTGGCCTGCCAGCACTTTTTCTGCCATGGCCATGCCCACTGCGTTGGCGATGCCTTGACCCAAAGGCCCTGTGGTGGTCTCAACCCCAGCGGTATAGCCGTATTCAGGGTGACCGGGGGTTTTAGAATGCAATTGACGAAAGCTTTTTAAATCGTCAATGGATAAATCGTAACCACTGAGGTGTAATAAAGAGTAAATCAGCATAGAGCCATGGCCGTTGGACAATACAAAGCGGTCACGGTCTGCCCATTTGGGGTTATTCGGGTTATGTTTTAAGAAGTCATTCCACAACACTTCAGCAATGTCTGCCATCCCCATCGGTGCGCCAGGATGACCAGAATTGGCTTTTTGAACAGCATCCATACTCAATGCACGAATGGCATTGGCAAGCTCTCTACGCGAAGGCATTACACGTTCTCCTTAAAATAATCGCGTTACACAAACGACACCACGCTATGAAATCGCTGTCAATCAGCGAAAAACAGGCGGCAGACTCAGAAACGAAAAAAAAGTAGGCTATTGTCGCTTACCTGAGAAAAATCGGCAATAGCAACCTTCTATGTCGATATAAGTAACGTATAAAAACCGTTGTTTTTGTGTTGTTTATTCGGTGGTTTGTAAAAAACATAATTTAACGCAAGTGCCGTAATGTTGGGTTTCTTGCGCTTTGGTTTTGGAGGTGATGCTGATGTCGCCGCCATAGGCTTGCATGAATTTGTTGACCAAAAACATGCCAAACCCTGTGCCTTTTTCGCCTTCTGTGCCTAAACAACTGTTGGCGCGCCCTTGTTGTTCAAAAATAGATTGAATTTTTTGCGGTAAAATGCCCATGCCTTGGTCACGGATAAACAGGCAAATTTTGCCGCCTGCTTGTTTGCCGCCAAAAATTTTAATCACGCTGTCACGGTAGGAAAATTTAATGGCATTGGTCAAAATATTGTTAAGCACTGAATTTAATAAAGAAACAGGTTCAGCCAGCACCCAATAATGGGGTTCTAAGGCCACTTCAACCCGTAGGTTTTTTTGTTTAAAACGGTTATCCAACACTGCCAGCGCGTTATTGATCATTTGCTTGAGATTAACCGACGACAACGGCACATTTTCGGTTATCTGCATTTGTTGCACTAATTTAATCAAATCCAAACCGTGTTTGGCACGCGACAGCAATAAAGCGCGGATTTGTTCAAAATCATCTCCTTCATCCATGATGTCGAGAATCGAAATCACCGCCTGCATGGGGTTGGCCAAATCGTGACACAAAATGTGCAACAACGCATTGCGCTGTTGAATCATGTCTTGTAAATTATTGTAATTTAAGCGTAATTGCAATTGAGTTGACACCCGTACCAACAGCTCTTTGAGATGAAACGGCTTTTTCAAATAATCGACTGCGCCCAATTCAAAACCCCGAATCACATTGTTGGGGTTGTCACTGGCGGTTAAAAAAATAATGGGAATGTCTTTGGTTTCAAGGTCTTGCTTCAATTGTTCGCACACTTCAAAACCATTGATATCGGGCATCATGATATCGAGCAAAATCAAATCAGGTCGCAACCGCTTGCTTTGTTCAAAAGCCAACAAACCGTTATCCAGCAAACTGACACGGTAATTTTCCACCTCCAACACTTGACGGATTAAATTCAACATCAAGCGGGTATCGTCAACGATGAGGATATGGCTGTTGGCCAAGAGGGCGTGTTTTTGATTAATCATCATTTGACCATAAACGGGACAACAGCGGTTTCCAATAAAGTTTGCGTCATGTTTACAGTATATATTTTTTCGAGGATTTTTGCCTGTGCATAATGTTTGCCGCGTTGCAATGGCCACAGATAATAATTTTGCCCTTCAGTCTGTGCCACCCATTGGCCGTCAATAAACCACTGCACCGTGCCAACGGTATCACGGTTGATTTGCAATGCAAACGCTTCATATTCATCAGGAATTCGCGGGTCTGAGGCCAATTGCAAATCATAACTGGGTTGTTGCAAGCGCAAAGGTTTAGGCGTTTGACCTGCTGTGGGTGCTTGTTTGGCGGGCAAAGTGTCTTGTAAAAACCACTCGCTGCGGCTGGCACATTGTTCATTGGCCAACAGCCCTGTGTCGCGGCAAACAGCGGCCAAATGCAATTTTGGGCTGAGAAATAACGGTTCAGTGGTTTGATTTTGATTGAGTTTGGCAAACAAACTGCGCAATACCAGCACCGCGCCGATTGCGCCTGATATTTCCTGCATCGCACTTTGGTCAACGTTGCCCAACCACACGCCAACCGCATAACGATAATTAAACCCCACCGCCCACGCATCATGGTAATCGGTGGAAGTGCCTGTTTTAACGGCAGTTTGTACAGGAAAACGCAACAAACTGCTGCGGCCAAATTCCAAATGGCGCGCATCGGGGTCAGACAAAATATTGGCCACCAAACTGCTGACTTCTGGGCTAAAAACGGGGCGGCTTGCTGGGCGGTCATGGTCAACCCATGCGGTCAATGGCCGAAATTGACCTTGATGGGCCAATGCGGTATAGGCTTGCACCAATTCAAACAAACTGACTTCCCCATTGCCCAAAGCCAAACCATCACCATAAAAATCAATGCCTTGCTCTAAATTCATCCCCAATTGGCGCAAGGTGCGCAACGCAGTATCAACCCCCACAAACTGCATCGCCCGCACCGCAGGTGTGTTCAACGAATTGCCCAAGGCATCGCGCAAGCGCAACGGACCATAATATTGATGGCTGTAATTGTGATAACTGTGCAAACCAAAACCGATGGCTTCCGTCAAAGGCGAATCATCAATCAAAGTCGCCGCTGTCCAGCCTTTGGCCAACGCCAGCGCATAGATAAACGGCTTGAGCGTTGAACCCGGTTGGCGTGGCAAAGTCACCGCGTCAATCCATGTTTCTTCAGGCAACTTTTCTTGATTTTGGCTGGCGTTGACCCAGGCCAAAATATGTTGGTTTTGCAGGTCAACCACCAAAGCCGCCGCTTGATGCACATTATACGCGGCCAATTGGTGCAAACGTTGTTGTAATAAATCATAGGTGTATTGTTGCAGTTCACTGTCTAATGTCGTGTGAATGCGTTGCTGATTTTGCGGGGTTTGATGTCCATAAATGTATTGCACAAACTGGCTGGCGTGGCTGTTCAGCACGCTGTGGCGCAATTGCAACGGCTGTTGTTGTGTCTGCAAAAAATCATCTTGGCTAATATATTGATTTTCAAGCAATCGTTTAGCCAATTGTTGCAGCGGTTTTTGTATCGCTTGGGGATGTAAATGCAAATCCAAACGGCTGGGCGAACGCACCATCACCGCCAACGCCAGTTTTTCCGCCAAATTCAACGTATCCAAACTGCGGTCAAAATACAATCGTGCCGCTTGCACCACGCCGCGCCGTTGTTGCGCATACGGCACTTGATTGAGATAAAATTCTAAAATCGCCGCTTTGGAAAATTTTCGCTCTAACCGATAAGCATCCCAACCTTCCAACCAACGCGCCCAAAGCGAACGCGGGCGCGGATACAACAAGCGCACCACTTGTTCTGTGAGGGTACTGGCACCACGCACCACGCGACCTGCACGAACATTTTGCACCAAGGCCGCCAAACGCGCCCGCCAATCCACGCCGTGATGTTGATAAAAATGCTGGTCTTCTGCCAAAATAAACCATTGCACCAAATCTTGCGGCATCGCATACAAAGGCAACACATCGTGGATATTCCATTGATTTTGATAGGTAATGGTCAGCGGCTGTTGTTGGCGGTCAAGAATCTGCTGTTTTTGCACTTTTTGCGCTAAAAAAGACACCGTTGCGGGCAAGGGTGCTAAATTTCGCCAACTGGCATAAGCCAGCAGGCCACCGCCTAAAACCAGCAACAAGCCTGTGTATCGGAAAAACGGGTGTATTTGCATTGAGTGGCCATGAACTTGAGTAAACTGCGTTAATTTTAACAACAACGCGCTTTTTTTTTAAGTCTGATGTAAGAAACCAAGCGGGCATGTGTTAAAAAGTATGGATGAAATAACGCCATAAAGGTGATAGAATAATCGCTTACCTAAAATTGATGGGGAGCAACGCAATGAGAGTTAAAGAAGACGCAAACAGTTTGACTTTATTTTTATTTAAACCCCTGCCCGCTTGGTTGAGCCTTCCCTTGGTTATCGTATTGTCTTTGTTGATTTTAATCGGTATGGTGCATCATTCTTATGGCGAATTATCACGGGCGATTTTTGACAAACACCCCCTTTTTACGGCCATTGAAATCGCTTTTTTAGCGTTGATTCCGCCGCCTGTGTTGTTTATAGCCACGTTGTTTTTGCGCTGGGAAAAATTGGTGTTTGATAAAAACATCCAAATAATGACTCATTTCAATGGTTTATTTTTTTACGGCCAAGAACGGCGTGCGCCGTTGCACGATGTTTTGGGGGTTTATGTCAGCCATTTAAAACGCCATGAAAATAAACAAAATAGCAACGGAAAAGGCCATTGGCTGTTGAACATCACCTTGTCGCAAAAAGATTTTAACATCGACACCCCGCGTGATTTGCCGTTTCCCGACAGCCGTTATATTTATGCTGAACGTGAAAACCACATGCGTTATGTGGCGTTAAAATTGGGTAAGTTTTTGAATGTACCCGTGAAAGCCGATCATATCGATAAGATGGCCGAAGCGGTGACGGTGAAACCCAGTCGGATAGAGGAGGAAGCACAAAAACAAGCGCGAAAACCCAAAAGTTATGCGTGGGCGTGGTCGCTGTTGGTCAGTTTTTCTTTGGGAACTTTGATTGGCTATGGTGTTCATGACGTGATACAACGAAAATTTGAGCGACAAGCGGATCATTCATTGAATCAACAAGCAAAACCAGCCCAATCATTGCGCGGCGCAGTCGCTGAAAGCAGGCAAAATATTGAACAACTGCGGCAAGGCAAAAATCCAGATGCTCACGGGAATTTATCCGCTGAACAACTGGATGACTTGGGCATTGAGCCTGCGCTAATCCAGCGTTTTGAGGATAAACCTGCGGCAAAAAATCCCGTTGAAGCGGCAAAAAATTACCGACAAAAACGGGAAGAATCCAATAACGCATTGAAAGATTTAGACAATATGTGATTATTTATAAGCGGCGCGCCAAATGGAAGCTGTTTGTCCTGTCAGCCAATAATAAAAGCCTGCCAACGCCGCTAAATTGAGAAATGCAACCGTATGGCACAAATTGATCAGCCGAAAGCGGCGCAAATGTGGCCAGACATTGGCCAGCATGACCAGTGTGTAAGCGGCGATTTGCAACCAAAAAACGCTTTGATAAAACGGCGCAGGCAAAAATAAACTGCTGAGCAAGCAGACAATCAAGGCAAACGGCACCAACAGGCGTGCAATTTTGTGTGACCACAGTTGAAACCACACAGGGTTACGGCTGGGTAAAAATAAACGCGGCTCCAAATTGAACAACTGCCACACACCCGCCAAAGTGCGCACTTTGCGCCGCCATTCTTGTTGATGCTGTTGGGATGCGTGGTCATAGGCATGGGCTTGGTTGTCGAACACCACCCGATGGCCTTGTTGGATAATTTTCAATGGAATCAAGACATCATCTAACAAGGTGTTGGCAGGAATGGGACGATACAGGTTTTTGCGCAACGCATAAATGCACCCTGTCGCGCCGATGACGGAATGAATTTGGCTTTCGGTTTTGCGAATCCATTTTTCATAATGCCAATACGCGCCCATGGCCACTGCGGTGTGGTTGTCGCTGTCGTGGTAAACCAATTCACCTGACACACAACCCACTGTTTTATCAGCAAAATTTTTGATCAATTGTTTAAATGCGTCAGCGGCAAATTGTTGACGTGCATCGGCCAGCACCACGATTTCTGTGTTGGCCGCCGCCACGCCGAGGTTGACCGCATGGGCTTTGCCTTGGTTTTGGGCGTAATGCACCAATTGCACGGCAGGTTTATTTGTCTGCGTTTTCAGCCGATGAATAAAATTGCTGACCAATACAGGGCTGTGGTCGCTTGAACCATCGGAAACCACAATGATATGCAATTTTTCTGGCGGATAGTCTTGCGCCATAAGATTGTCTAAGCGTGTGGTGATGTTGGCCGCTTCGTTGTGAATCGTGACCACCACGGTGATGGCAGGCAAAAAATCGTGGTCAATGGCCACGGGCTTGGGTTGGTGTTTTGCCCACCAAGCTAAAATTAAAGGATAACCCAGATAAGTGTAAAGAACCAGAAATAAAGAGAGAAAAAACAATAGGTTGAGCATTTTTTATCACAAAGTTGGGGTTGATTGATGGGCTGGAAACCAGCCCAGTGAATTAACGCACCCCTTTGCCAAGCAAAATCACTTCCACTGTTTGCAACAAGGTTAAAAAATCCAACCACAAAGAATGGTGTTTGATGTAGTACAAGTCATATTTCAATTTTTCTTTGGCATCTTCATCGGATGCACCATAAGGGTAATTGATTTGCGCCCAGCCTGTTAAACCGACTTTGACTTGATGGCGTTCTTGATAATAAGGAATTTTTTCACTTAATTGGCTGACAAATTCAGGCCGTTCAGGCCGAGGGCCGACAATGCTCATGTCACCTTTGATGATGTTGAACAATTGAGGCAATTCATCAATCCGATAGCGGCGGATGATTTTGCCAATCACCGTCACGCGGCTGTCATTTTGTTGCGCCCATTTAACTTCACCTTTTTTCTCGGCATTAACGCTCATGCTGCGAAATTTCCAGATGGTGAAGGGTTGATTGTTCAAGCCGACGCGCACTTGGCTGTAAAACACCGGGCCTTTAAAACCATTTTCGATAAAAATGGCGATGGCGGTGAGCAACAACAGAGGCGCGGTCAAGGCAAACAAGGTCAAAACAATGCTCAAATCAAACAAACGGCACAACTGATGTTGCAACCAATCTTTGCGTTGAATATTGAAAATCACATCGGTGGTTTGCAAACTGTCGATGTCAATTTTTGCCGCATAATCTTCAAAAAAACTAGATAATTCAATCACTTTAATGCCTTTTGAACGACAATCCAATAAGTTTTGTACGGGCAAGTTTTCGCTGTGGTCAACTGCAACCACGATTTGTTTGACCCCGTGTTGCAAGGCATAATCGGCTAAAAGTGGGTCAACGCCCACTTGTTTGTTGCTGGGGATGGTGCAACCTTCGCAGGCGATGGGCAAAAAGCCCATGATTTCATCGGCTAAACTGCGGTTTTTTTGTGCTTCGCGCAACACACTCATCGCCCGTTTGCCGCCGCCTAAAATCAAGGTTTGGGCTTGGTGTTGGCAATGGTTGCGATAGCGTTGTAAAAAAATACGAACGCTAGAAACGCTGACAAAGGCCAACATTAAAGGCATTAAACCCCAAAAACCTTGGGGTGCGGCCAACACGCTGGAAATATAAAAAACACTGCCTAAAACCAAGCCGCCGCCGATAAAACCCAAGAAAATCCGCACCAAAATTGCGCGGGCATTCAATTGTTGTTGGTGGCTGTATAAACCCAAGGCGGCAAAACTGGCCATCATCACGACGGTGAACAATAAATTTTCGGTGGTGATTTGTTGGCTGATTTTACTTAAATAATCAGTGATATAGGCACTGATAAAGAAGATTAAACTTTCAAAACCGCCCATGAATAAATAAAATTCACGGCTGTTGAAATAATTGCGATTTTTGGGTAACCAACTGTTTTTTTTATAAAAAGCAGTTGTTGGGGCGTGTGCGGTCATTTGCATTGTACACTTCCTGTATGACAATCAATGGTTAATGTTGTTGTTTTACACCAATGACTTCACTTGTATAGTCCATTACAAGTTGGCAGAAAAGCAGTTGATTGGGATAAAACCTGTCTTAAAGCATTTTTTTTATAGTCGCTGATTTTAGCCACGCAAAAACGTTGCCTATTTTTTTATGATAAAATTCAAATAATTAGAATATTTTGCAAAATGCGCTTAACGGATTATGTGAAGAATGCAAAGCGAAACACATGGCGGACACCAGAAAACAGGAAACACAAGACAGAAAACTGTCCACATGCTAAACTGGCCGCCGATGATGTATGACAACCAACAAAGAGCGAGAATGAGCGTATGGGTCGTCCCACGGGATTTTTAGAAATCAAACGACAAGACCGCCAATATAAACCAGTGGCCGAGCGGGTGTTGCATTATGATGAATTCATCATTCCTTTAAGCCAAGACCAAGTGAGTGAGCAAGGGGCGCGTTGCATGGATTGCGGCATTCCTTTTTGCCATCAAGGCTGTCCCATCAACAATGTGATTCCTGATTGGAACGATTTGGTCAGCAAAAACCACTGGCAACAAGCCTTGGCCGTGTTGCATTCAACCAACAATTTTCCCGAATTCACAGGCCGCATTTGTCCCGCCCCTTGTGAAGCCGCTTGTACGTTAAATTTTACCGCCGATGCACCTGTGACCATTCGCACCATTGAATGCGCGATTGTTGATAAAGGCTGGGAACAAGGGTGGATTAAACCACAAGTACCCGCGCATCGCACGGGCAAAAGTGTGGCCATTGTCGGCTCAGGGCCTGCGGGTTTGGCTTGCGCCCAACAACTGGTGCGCGCAGGGCATAAAGTCACGGTTTATGAGAAAAACAACCGCTTGGGCGGGTTGTTGCGTTACGGCATTCCTGATTTCAAATTCAATAAAAACCACATCGACCGCCGCATCGCGCAAATGCAAGCCGAAGGCGTGACGTTTCACCCCAACACCACAGTTGGGGAGAAATTGCCCGCTTCTCAATTGTTGACTGAATTTAATGCAGTGGTGTTGGCAGGTGGTTCAGAACAAGCCCGCTGTTTGCCCGCCAGCGTCAAAGGCCACGATGCCCAAGGCGTGCATCGGGCGATGGATTTTTTAAGCCAGCAAAATAAAAAAGTGTCAGGCGATGGCTTGGGGCGCATACAACCGATTGATGCTAAAGGCAAACAAGTGGTGGTGATTGGTGGCGGTGATACGGGTTCTGACTGTGTGGGTACCTCCATTCGCCAAGGCGCGGCCCGCGTCACCCAATTGGAAATCATGCCCCAACCGCCACAAAAAGAAGCCAAGCCCGTGGTTTGGCCGAATTGGCCGAATAAAATGCGCACCTCCAGTTCACAAGAAGAAGGTTGTCAACGCGATTGGAGCGTATCGACTAAAGAAATCATCACTGACGAACAAGGCAAAGTCAGCGCGTTGAAAGTGGTGCGGGTCGATTGGTCGGCAGGTTATCCGCAAGAAATCGCAGGCAGTGAGTTCACGCTTAAAGCCGATTTGGTGTTGTTGGCCATGGGTTTTGTTCATCCTGTGCATGAAGGTTTGTTGGTGCAAACAGCGGTTGATTTGGATGAGCGCGGCAATGTACAAGCCAATGACTGCGATTACAGCACGTCCATTGACAAAGTGTTTGTTGCAGGCGATATGCGTCGAGGGCAATCGCTGGTGGTGTGGGCGATTCGTGAAGGCCGTCAGGCGGCGCGGGCGGTTGATGCGTATTTGATGGGCTTTTCTGATTTACCGCGTTAGTTCTGTTTCTAAAGTCAGAAGTTTGTCTTCTGACTTTGCCCCGTCTTCATCTTCACTTTGTTGTTCTTTCAGGTTATTTAACGCTTCTTGCATGTCTTGCATCCAGCCTGAAAATTCGCTGTGTAAAATCTGCTCGGTTTGCCCCACCAATACATCAATGTTGCTTTGCTTCGCTTGTTCGGCTGCTGACAACGACACCCACCAACTGCGGACATTGGTCAAATCAATCGCCGCTTGGTTGTATTGGCGCAAGGTTTTTTCGGTTTGTTGGTATTCCAAATAAGTGCCTAAAGCCGCGACAATCGCGGTGGTCAAGGCAATCCACAATTCCAAACCGATGGCGGCAAAAAATGTCCCCAAGCCACCGATGATATAAATACCCCATTGTAAATAGGTGTATTTGCTTTCTAAACGCTTGGTTTTACTGATGTAATAATCAAGTTGATCTTGCAAACGTAAAGCCAAATAGCGTTCAGGGTTGAGCGAGGACAAGCCGTCATCGTTGGCGGCGATGGTGTCAGACGGCGGCAATGGGCCTTCATAGGCATTAAAGTTTAACGTGACTTCAGTTTGCCCCAGTTGATGGCCGATGGTTTGAATTTTTTTCGCCAGCTTGACTTCCCGCGTGGTTTTCCCTGTTTGCCTTGCGTGGTAAATTTCTGCTTGGGCGCGGTAACGAAAAATTTCCCGTTTAATCCCTTCTGCGCTGGTACGCAATAACAGCCATTTACTGCCTGCATTAAAACGGTTGGCCGCCGCCAATAAAACTGAAATCAAGATGGGGATGATAATAATGATGATATTCAATACTTTATTGATGGGTGAAATCAACGGCAACAGAAAATCATCTGCCTTTTGCCGCAATTGGGCGGTTTTGTGGTTCAGCTCTTGCCAAACATTGGCAGGCACTGATGCGGTTTGCACCTTGTCTTTGGAACAAGCGGGGTTGTCTTTTGCCAATTGGCAAACTTGAGCGGCCAAGGCGTGGTTTTGCACTTGGCTTTGATAAGTGGCCAAACTGGTTTGCAACAGCACCAACAAAGTAGCCCACACACCCAAATATAAAATTGCCCCTTGCAGACGGCGAAAATCACGTTGTTGACGGTTGGCATTGCTGTTGTAGATAGCAAATTGTTTCCACGCCAGCATTAAAGTGGCATCGCCGCGCAATTGGCGTAAAATCAAGCGTTCCAGTTCAGACACCGAGCCTTGAATGCTGTGAAAATGTAAATCGCCATCCGCGATGATTTCCGCCAACAGCGGGTCTTCAATAAATTCAGGCGGGTTTTCATGCAAATCGGCCAAAGTATCGGCCAAACCGCCACTGCCTTTGACCATAATCACAGGCAACAATAAACGCACTGCGCGCAAAACTTCTTCTTTGTGCTGTTCATTGCCATTGACCAACAACATGACCACAGGTTGTTGCCGCAATAAATTAACCATCTCAAACAATAAATTGGTGCGGCTTTGCGCTTGGCCATCGGTGATTTGTATCAGATGGTTGTGCAATGGGGTTATATCGGATGGATTGAGGCTTAAACCCACCAAAGGGGTGTTACACCGTTCATATAAACCACGGTGCGTGTGGTTTAACACGCCTGAATCAGCATCGGCATCTAAAATCACTGCTTGGCTTTCTTTGGCGGCGCGCATCAGCCCACGGCTGAGCAATTGTTCCAGCTTCAAGCCCATGTGGCTGGCTGTATCGTGGCTGTGGCCTGACAAAATAATGGCCGCTTTGCAAGGTTCAATGGCTAACGCTTGCCACGCGGCTTGGGCATCGCTGTTGGCTGATGTTTTAAAAATTTTATGTGGCGCATGGGTTGAGGTGTTGGGGACAACATCGGTGGGCATTTCGGGCTGTTTATTGTGGGTCATCATACAAAACTGGGCTAAAAAACGAGCAAATATAATAATTTGAATGTTGTTTGGGCGCAACTTTTATTTGTTATGCCATTTTGGCTAAGCTGTTTATTGTTGACAAAATGGTAATAATTTGAAATTAAATAACATGCCAATATTAACCAATTGTTTTATCTAATATTTATTTTTGATGATGGATTCAGATTTTGACTTTTCAATGAAAAATAAAAACCCATCTGCGAAATTTTGCACATTGACAGACATTCCACAGTCGTTGTCAGGAGAATGCCATAATTGAAATTAAACTGTGTAAAACTAATAAATATCAATGAGTTAGATGCTTAAAAAAGCGGGCATGGTTGTTGCTCTAAGTAAAGCGTCCATGTGAAAAATTGCCCGTTTTTTACAAATTGTTACGGAAAACCACGCAGTTACCATAGAGGGGGTACTCATCATGAAATACGACAATCTTAATACGTTTACGTATCATTTAGCCGCTCAGCCTAAAAATCACAGTGCTGACAAATCACCTTGGTTAATCGGGGCTTTGTTGATTTTAGGTTTGATCTTACTTACAGGCTTAACCAGCCGTGTCGCTTATGCGGGCGGTGTTTCAGGCAGTGCGATTATCAGCAGTTTAACAGGCGCAACCAAAGTCAAAGTCAATGGCCAAGGTTATGCCATCAACGTGCCGATTATGTTTGCGTTAAATTCTGCCAATCAACTGACCAGCCAAGCTTCATTGGACAAAATTGGTAAAGCCTTGGTATCAGAATCAATGGCGCGTGCAACAGCAGTCATTCAATTCCCAACCGAGCTTGCAGGTGAAAAAGGCGGGGAAAAACTCACAGCGCAACGCGCCGATTTTGTCAAAAGTTATTTGGTCAAAAAATACGGCATCGAACGTTCACGCCTTAAAATTCAAGGTCATCAACAATCTAAAGCCAACCAAGTTAATATTGTGTTGATGGGATTAAAAAATTAACTGTATTGCATAAAAGCCATGGCCTAAAAAATCTGTGTTTCTACAGGTAACAAGGATACCAAAAGCCCCATTGCCCAATTGCATTGATGTGTGGGTAGGTTGACACATCATGCAATGTCAAATCCCCGCCTAAAAAAATCTGGCAAAAATACTTGCGCTAAAACTCAATTCTTGTATAATACCGCGACTTCGACACGAGTGTTGTGCGGAGAAGTGGCCGAGTGGCCGAAGGCGCTCCCCTGCTAAGGGAGTATGGGCTTTATCTCCCATCGAGGGTTCGACTCCCTCCTTCTCCGCCATTCAAAACGAAAAAACGCGCCCGTAGCTCAGTTGGATAGAGTACCTGGCTACGAACCAGGCGGTCGGGAGTTCGAATCTCTTCGGGCGCGCCATTAACTCCTTGATTATTCTTCCTTAAATCACCCATCAACCGTTCTAAAACCTGCTAATTTTCAGCACTCTGACATGCCAAAGATGACAGAGTACCACAGACTGTTTTTACTCCATATCCATAGACTTACTGGGGCTGATTGATTCCGTTTGCAATAATTCCAGCAATTGTTCCCATTGCGCTTGTGCTTCAATTTCATGGGTTTTTTCCAGATTTTGCATCAACACCGTGCTGGCGGTTTCAATATTATCGGGGTCTAAATCGTGTTGCTCGGCATAATCATCCAACCAATCCTCTAATTGTTGGCGTTGCGCTTCAGAATAACGGTGTTGCAGATTCGCCCACGGCAAACCAATCTGCACGATAATAAAGCGCACAATGGGGAACAGCAAAACAATCAAGCCTGTTTCGGACAAAATATTATAATTTTTGCTGGGTAAATTTTGTGCGCTGATTTGCAATATTTGCCTAACATATGGATTTCGTTGAATAAATTGTTTGAAAGTGGTAAATGCCATAAGGTCATTCCTTTTATGTTAATCCGTGTCTTATTGTGCTTGTTGTGAGCCTGATGAAATTAAGGCCGCCAGTATAAAATACAGTTCTATCAAGCTACAATGGCCAAAACACAATTCTGGTCATTTGTTCGTTTTTGTAAAACCGCTGATGGGTCTTTTCACCTGAAAAAACAAGACGATAATTTTATGAATACAATAAAACTGCGCGGGGTAAATACCCATAATCTAAAAAATATTCACCTTGATTTGCCACGCAATCAATTGATTGTGTTCACAGGTTTGTCAGGGTCAGGCAAATCATCCTTGGCATTTGACACCTTATATGCCGAAGGCCAACGCCGTTATGTGGAATCATTGTCCGCCTATGCGCGCCAATTCATGTCTTTGATGGAAAAACCTGAATTTGACCACATCGAAGGGTTATCGCCTGCGATTGCGATAGAACAAAAATCCACTTCACACAACCCACGATCCACTGTCGGCACAGTGACCGAAATTTATGATTATTTGCGCCTGTTGTTTGCCCGCGTGGGTGAGCCGCGTTGTCCACAACACCACACCGTGTTAAACGCGCAAACCGTCAGCCAAATGGTCGATCAGATTTTAGCCTTGCCTGAAAACACCGCCATCATGTTGCTTGCGCCCGTGGTTAAAGGGCGTAAAGGCGAACACCAACAACTGTTTACCCGATTGCAACAAGCGGGTTTTTTGCGGGCGCGGGTCAACGGGGAAGTGATTTTGCTTGATGAACCGCCTGTGTTGGATTTGTACAAAAAACATCACATTGACGTGGTGATTGACCGCCTCAAAGTGCGCGCCAAGATGCGTTTGCGTTTGGCCGAATCATTGGAAACCGCGTTGCAATGGGGCGAAGGTTTGGCTGAAGGGGTGTTGCTCAATGATGTCGAAAACCCGCTGTTGTTCTCTGCCAACTACGCTTGTCCGCAGTGCGGCTACAGTTTGCCCGAATTAGAGCCGCGTTTGTTTTCATTCAACAACCCCGCAGGCGCGTGTCCCGATTGTGATGGCTTGGGGATTAAACAATTTTTTACCGCCGACAAAGTGGTGAGCGACAAAAATTTATCCTTGGCGCAAGGCGCGATTCGCGGCTGGGACAAGCGCACAGGCTATTATTTTCAAATGTTGGCGGTACTGGCACAAGTTTATCATTTCGATTTAAGCACCCCGTTCATTGCCAGCGGTCACAACCTCAAAGCGGTTAATTTAGAACTGCCCATAGGCTTGTTCATCGGCATCACAGGGGTTTCAGGCTCAGGCAAATCAACCTTAATCAATGACACTTTGTATCCACTGGCAGCGCGTGAACTCAATCGCGCCAACACCGAAGCCGCGCCGTATGTACGCATTGAAGGCTTGGAATTTTTTGACAAGGTGGTGGACATCAACCAAAGTCCGATTGGCCGCACGCCGCGTTCCAATCCCGCCACTTATACGGGCGTGTTCACCCCCCTACGCGAATTGTTTGCCGCCACCGTCGAAGCGCGTTCACTCGGCTACAGCGCGGGGCGTTTCAGTTTCAACGTCAAAGGCGGACGGTGCGAAGCCTGCCGTGGTGATGGCGTGATTAAAGTGGCCATGCACTTTTTGCCCGATGTTTATGTCAATTGCGACGTTTGCCACGGCCAACGCTACAATCTTGAAACTTTAAATATTGAATACAAAGGAAAAAATATTGCTGACGTGCTGGCCATGACG
>DYSU01000007.1:18993-48355 GCA_020726335.1 Thiomargarita sp.
GGCGGCGAAGCGCAACGGGTCAAGTTGTCACGCGAACTGTCTAAACGCGACACGGGGCAAACGTTGTATATTTTGGATGAACCCACCACGGGCTTGCATTTTTATGACATTGAACAATTGCTGGCCGTACTTCATCGCTTGCGTGACCATGGCAATACCGTGGTGGTGATTGAGCATAATTTAGACGTGATTAAAACCGCTGATTGGATTATCGACTTAGGGCCTGAAGGCGGCGCAGGCGGCGGGCAAATCATTGCCACGGGAACGCCTGAAGATGTGGCTGAACAAACGCAGTCTTTTACGGGGCAATTTTTAAAACCCTTTTTGTCATCAAGCTTATGAAAACATTACTTAAAGTTCCGCCCACCAAAAGCACGTTGCTGGCATTGAAAAAACAAATTGTGTTGCTGGAAGAAGGCCACGAATTGCTGGCGCGCAAACGCGAAATTTTGACCCGTTTGGTCTATGAACGCCTCAATATTTACCGTGGTTTACGTCACCAAGCGCACCAAGCTTTAATCGAAGGTTATCGTTGTTTGGGTATTTCTCAAATGCGCATGGGCAGCCAAAAATTGCGCCAAATGGCGTTGCGTCTCAAACCTGCATTACAGGTTAAGATTCTGCCCCGTTCCAATATGGGGGTGGAATATCCTGCCATTGAAATTAAAACCCGCCCATTAGAACCCGTTGGTTTGCTCAGCAGTGAAGCCAGTTTAGACCAAACCCGCCGTTGTCTGTTGGATGCGGTGACTTTATTTGCTCAACTGGGCGAAGCGGAAATTGCCTTATTGCGGATGCTCGAAGAACAACGCAAAACCCAAAAACGGGTTAATGCGCTCAAATACAATGTCATTCCGCGCTATCATAACACCATCCGTTTTATCGAAGCCGCATTAGAAGAAGAAGAGCGCAACACCTTGTTTCAAATGAAAGTATTGCACAGGCCTGTGGCCTCATCAGCCTAACATACGTCGGTGGGTGTGAATACCCATCAACAAGCCAAAGCCCGCAAACAAGGTAACGATGGCGGTGCCGCCATAACTGAGCAAGGGCAACGGCAAACCGACCACGGGCAAAATACCCGATACCATGCCCATGTTGATGAAAACATAGATAAAAAAAGTCAGCGACAAACTGCCCGCCAATAAACGGCCAAAAGTGGTTTGGGCTTGGATTGCGATGAACAAGCCACGGGTGATGATGTAAAAATACAAAGTCAACAACACAACAACGCCGATGAGGCCAAATTCTTCGCTGAACACGGCAAAAATGAAATCAGTGGAGCGTTCGGGCAAAAATTGCAGTTGCGATTGTGTGCCATTGGACAAACCTTTGCCGTATAAACCGCCTGAGCCAATGGCGATTTTTGATTGCACGATGTGATAGCCTGCGCCCAACACATCACTTTCGGGGTTGAGAAAAGTATGCACCCGCTTGAGTTGATAGGGGTGAAGCAAATAGTGTAGCACAGGGGTATAAATGGCCAATAAAACGAACACACCGCCCAAACCCAATACGCTGATAAACACCCACCAATGTAAGCCTGCGAAAAATATCACAAATAAACCCGATGACAGGATGAGCAAAGCCGTGCCTAAATCAGGTTGTTTGACGATTAAAAAAGTGGGGAACAACACCAGCACCAAGGCAACGAAGATATGGGTGCCGCTCGGGGGCAAACTGCGTTCAGAAAAATACCACGCCAGCATTAAAGGCACGGTTAATTTAATCATTTCAGAGGGTTGAAAGCGTATAAAACCGATATCCAACCAACGTTGTGCGCCTTTGCTGATGGTGCCAAAAAACAGCACTGCCAACAACATAAGCACGCCAAAAATGTACAGCCACGGTGTCCAAAGGGCAACGGTTCGTGGATTGAGTTGTGCCAAAGCCATCATGACGACAAAGCCCAACACCATGCGGATGAGCTGGCTTTTCACCACAGGCCAACTGTTGCCGCTGGCACTGTATAACACGGCCAAACCCACCACGGACAAGGCGATCAACCCTGCCAACAGTAAAAAATCCCAATGCCAAATGGAAAAGCTGTAGCCTTTGTTGTACATAAAAGCTTTATTTTTTTTGCCATTGACCGTTGTTGTTTTGATACCACCAGCCTTTTTTCGCTTTATCTATCCAACGTTTGGCAAACGTGTTGCGAATGTCGCTGAGCCATTCAGGATGGCCATTGGCCTTGGCGATTTCTTGGTATAACCATTCGCGGTCTTTGTTTTCATCGTTCACCGCTTGCTCGACTTTGGCACGAAAACGCAACGACACTGCGTTGGGATCGCGCAAGGTAATCAACGCATCATAGGTCAAGCCCACCGCCCCGTTGTCATAAAATTGCTCTAATTCTTGATGTCGGCTGGCCATGCGGGTTTTAATCACTTCAATCGCGGGGCTGGAAATATTAAAATCAGCCGCCGCCGCCACAGGTTTGACTAAAAAATCCAATAACGCATAAAAAGCAGGTGTTGCTTGGCTTTGTGGCTCAATCGGGTTGATTTTCTCGGGTTTATTCGCAGGTGCAGGTGGGGTTTTTTCTTCAGGGGCAGATTTTTCTGATTTTTTCTCACCCCATACTTGGTCTATAATACGGTCGGCTGCTTTTTCGGCGGCGGCGGCAGGGAAATAAACATAAATGGTCACACAAGCGGTTAAAATAAAGCCCGCGACCAACGGCAATAACAGCAACAGTTTTTTCATTCGACAGTCCTTCTAATCGCCAAGACAAGCCTTATTGTTATCAGTTTAACTTCAATAGTCAATCATTATCATGAACAAACCTGCGCCAAATGACACCATCGCTTATTTGAGCCGCCACCATGGCGACACCGACTTGATCGCTGAGCGCGTTCGCCGCTCTTTTGCCCGTCGTCATGACACGGCGTTTTGGCAATTTTGGCAACAATGGTTATTGCCCGTTTGTGGCCAGCCGCTGAAAATTTTAGACTTAGGCACAGGCCAAGGCCTGTTTTTACAAGCATTGGCAGAACGCCATGAAATTCAAGGCATTGGCGTGGAATGCGCGCCTTATATGCTGGTGCATAAACTGCGTATTGCCGACTGCGTCATCAGTGAACAAGACCTCAACGACCCCCACATTGACACCGCCGACAACAGCTTGGACGTGGTCATGGCTTCGATGGTGTTGCACGAATTAAAACAACCGTTCAAGGTGTTGTTAGAAAGTTGGCGGTGTTTAAAAGTCGGTGGCCGTATTTGTGTGATTGATTTGGTGCGCGGGCGGCTGGAAGACTATCTCAAAAAACGTTACAGCGATGCGAATGGTGCGTTTGATTTGTCCGCCAGCGTGACAGAATTTGGAGACGCATTTCGCCATTTTATGGAGCATAATCAATACACTCACGAAGATTTTGTTTATTTATTAAAGCTTTGCGGTTTTAAAGTGTTACATCAAGAAGCCATCAACCACGGTGAAATGGTGCGTTTGGTGGCAGAAAAAATCATATAACCACGGGAACTTTTTATGTTGAAATTAAGGTATTACTTTGTTTTTATTGTATTATTTTTGCAAGCCTGCGCCAGCCAACCGACACCAAACAGCGCGATTTCAGGCTGTGACACCGATGACAGCAAAGACAGCATTGAATGTCGGGTTATGGCGCATGTGCGCCCCGTGGCAACCGCGCAAGCATTGGAAAACCACATCACGCTGGCACTCAATCGCAACGCGCTGGAACACGCCAAAGCGCATGTGGCCTTGGCCAAACGCTTGTCGATTGCCCTTGACCATCAATTGTACGACAGCTATTTAACCGAGCTTGACCAAAGCCGCAATCCGCCCACATTGACCTCTTCGCGCCAAGAAATCGTTGGTTTAATTGGCAAAATTATCAAAGGCGATGAAGTCAACAGCGTTGATTTTGGTCTGTCGGTGATGAAATTCATGGTCAAAACCAGCAGTTATTTTTTGCCTGAAAATTTGGTGAAACCCACGCAAATCAGCATTGCGGTATTACAGCAAGGCATTCAAAATAAAAGCATTTCCAGCAATTTTTATGGCGTGATCAACCAAAGTTTCAGCGAAGCCATTAACAGGGCAGGCATTAAACAAGCGTGGAAAAACAGCAGTTTAGCCGATAAATTGGCCAATCCGTTGAAAACGTTGTTGGCCGACAATCTGCAGTTTGACCGTTTATCCGATTTATTTTTAACCATTTATAAAATGGAACAAAGTACTTCGCTGGAAAATACGGTGTTTATGTTCAAATATATCAATGGTTTGGACAGCTTTAATAAAACAGAAAAATTAACAGCGGTGTTTAAAGACAGCACGCCAGCGGTGTTGGACTTTATCGGCACAGATGTGTTTACTTTGTTGTAAATCAATGAGTTACATTTGAATCAGGCCTTGACTTTGGCTTGCATTGCGGCCAGTTCGGCTTTAAAACCGCCCGATAAAATGGGAAATCGGCACCAACTGCGCGGGTCGAGGTTTTCATCATCCAAATGGAAGCTGGGCGCGTAGCGTTCGCGTTTCCATTGGTTTTGGCTCCAGAGATTGAAAAAACGTGTTATCCATTGCGCCAATTGGTCGATGGGGTATTGAGGCTCTTGTTGTTGCAACAGCCATAAAATGTCTTCAGGGGTTTGCCGCTCTAAAATCGCGGCTTTTTGGATGCGGTTGAGGATGTCATAAGGCATTAAATCGCTTTCATCGGTTTGTTGTTGATTGGGGCGCAATTCGGCGGTGGGTTGTTGGGCGTTGATGGCGGCCAGTGCGGCAATCGGTTGGGCTTTGTCGGGTGCGTGTTGTTCCAGCCAACGCAACCAGTGGCGAATAAACGGTTTATCCACGCCTGCAATGGGGCTTAAACCGCCGCTGGTGTCGCCGTCCATGGTGGCATAGCCCACGGCCACTTCGGAACGGTTGCTGGTGGCCAGCAACAGGGCGTTGCGGCTGTTGGCCAATAACCACACCGCAGGGGCGCGCGCCCGCGCTTGGATGTTTTGCAAAGCCAAGTCGTCTTTTAGCCAGCTAAAACGGTGCTGGCTGACGGTGGCGATTTTGCTGATGTAGGCTTGCACAATGTCTTCAATGTTGATGTCATAAAAACGGGCATGAACGGCTGTGGCGAGGTTTTTGGCTGCGTTTTGGGTGGTGTGGGATGAATTGTTGGTTGCTTGATACAGGCAGGCCAGCAGTTGTTCGCTGATGTCGTTGACGGTGGTCAGGGGGAAATGAATGTGCGCCAGTTTTTGGCTGAAGCCGTCTATACCCAATTCAGCGCAAGCGAGTTGAATCATCAGCCGCACCAAGCTGGCAATGCAGGCGGAATCTGCACCCCCGCTGAGCGATAGCGCGAAACCTTGGGCGCGGCTTTTGCGCAAATAGTCGAATAAACCCAAACCCACCGCACGGCTGAATTCTTCTTCTTTGATAAAGGGTTGTGATTCCCATGGGGCGGCACAATTTTTTGTTGTATCATAAGTCACGGCAGGATAGTCAAATGCGGTTTTAACGCACCGCATTTTTTGTGCGGTCAATTGGCTGGTGCGCGCTTGGTGCATTCGGGTTAAGTCGATGTTGACTGTGGCGGTGGCCAGTTGCCAATCTTGAAAACTCAAGCGCGGGGTTTGCGCCAATAATTGGCCGTTGCTGGCAATCATGCTGCCACCATCGTAAATCACCCGTCCCGCTTCGTTTCCCAATAGATTGGCATAAATATAGCTTGTGCTAAAAGCACGAGAGCCTTCTGTCACCAAGCGTTGGCGGACAGCCTGTTTGTTAAAGGCAAAGTGGCTGGCTGTGGGGTTGAGAATCACATCAATGCCTTGCTCAGCCAAGGCAATACCCGGGCGGTTGGCAACCCATGCTTCTTCACAGATTTCAAAGCCAATACGGATGCCGCCGCAGTTGAAGTAAAGATCACCAATGGGGTAATGTTCGCCATTGATTTCAATTTCAGCATGAACACCTTTTGGCCAAGGATGGAACCAACGGGGTTCATAGTGAATGCCATCGCTGGGTAAATAGCGTTTGGCAACAAACCCAAGAATTTTATTATCGGCAAGCAGACAAACGGTATTGTAAATTCGATTTTGATAACGCAGTGGTAAACCCACAGCGACAATAAGTCCCTTGCTCTCTTGAACCAATTGAAGCAACGCCTTTTGGGCTTGGGAAAGTAAGCCCTCACCCAAAAAAGCATCTTCACAACCGTAACCGCTGATACATAATTCTGGTAAACAGAGAATATGCGCTTTGGCTTGACGGGCGGCGTGGATGGCGGCACAAATATGTTTTAAATTGTCAGACCAGTCCATCGGTGTTTGGTTAAGGGTTGCTGTGGCAAGTGTAATGAGTTTCATAAGCAAGAACCGTTATTAGGAATAAAAAACATGTCAATAAATCCAAGTGTACTTATTGTTGAAGACAGTCCGCATTTGGGGTTGCTTTATACCCAGTATTTGCGTGACGAACCCATAGAGCTGACGACGGTGGAAACAGGCGCACAAGCTTTTGATTTTATCAAAAACCAAGTACCCTCTGCCATGGTGCTGGATTTACAATTACCTGATATGAATGGGTTAGAAATTTTAAACTATATTGTGAAAAATCAATTACCTACTTCAGTTGTTGTGGTCACAGGTCATGGCTCTGTTAATATTGCGGTAGAAGCGATGCGTGCAGGTGCATTTGACTTTATTGAAAAGCCCTTTGTCGCCGACCGCCTGTTATTAACCTTGCGTAATGCCTTGGGCAGTCAAAAGAAAACCGAACCCGCGCAACAACGCCACCAAAACCCAAGCAAACACCACGAAGAATACCACAGTTTCATTGGCTCATCGGTTGCCATGCAAAGTGTTTACCGTATTATCGACAGTGCCGCACGCAGCAAAGCCACCGTGTTCATCACAGGTGAAAGCGGCACAGGCAAAGAGCTGTGTGCCGAGGCGATTTTTAAAGAAAGTGACCGCGATGACAAACCCTTTGTCGCGTTAAACTGCGCCGCCATTCCCCGCGATTTAATGGAAAGTGAAATCTTCGGTCACATCAAAGGCGCGTTCACAGGCGCGCACAACAACCGCCAAGGCGCAGCCAGCCGTGCCGATGGTGGTACGCTCTTTTTAGATGAAATCTGTGAAATGGATTTGGATTTGCAAACCAAATTATTGCGTTTTATCCAAAGCGGCACCTTCCAAAAAGTGGGCAGTAGTCAGATTGAAAAAGTGGACATTCGCTTTATTTGCGCCACCAACCGCGACCCTTTGCGTGAAGTCGCAGAAGGACGGTTCAGAGAAGATTTGTATTACCGCTTACACGTTGTGCCGATTTATTTAGCCCCATTGCGCGACCGCGACCAAGATACGTTAATGATTGCCCGCACTTTTTTGGATAAATATGCGACCGAAGAAAACAAAAATTTCACTTGTTTTAGTGTAGGTGTGGAAAAAATTTTATTAAAATACAATTGGCCGGGCAATGTGCGCCAATTACAAAATGTGGTGCGCAACATTGTGGTGTTAAACAACGGCGACATGGTCACCGAAGACATGTTGCCCCCGCCATTAAACAATTTTAGTCACGAAGATGAACTCTATAACCCGGCTCCAGTTGCACCGCTGCAGTCGGGTTACATGAGTAATCCCCGTTATTCGCGCAACACGGGTTACACACCCGTTGAAGTGGTCAGTACGGCACATTATAACCCCGTCTTGTCTGCCAATACCCATCAAACAAGCGGCTTAGGCCACATGGCACACCGCAGCAATGCCGCAGGCGAAGCCACCATTCGCCCTTTGTGGCTGGTGGAAAAAGAGACCATTGAACAAGCCATTGCCTTGTGTAGCGGCAATATTCCCAAAGCCGCCGCCTTGTTGGAAATCAGCGCGTCCACCATTTACCGCAAACGCCAACATTGGGAAAGCAAAGAAGGCTAACCCATTCAACTGAGGTCGGATTTTTGAAAATTCGACCTACACTTTTTTCCGCCGCAATGCTAAACTGCCCGTTTTTTCACCGCAGGTTACCCCATGATTAAACAGCTTTTTACCGCCTCTTTGCTCAGCTTGACGGTCAACAGTTTTGCGCTAGAACTTAAAACGGACACCGATAAACTCAGCTATACTTTTGGTGCCAGCTTGGGTAAAAGCTTAAAAAAACAAGAAGTTGAACTCAATTTAGACATTTTATCTCAGGGGATTCAAGACGTTTTCAATGGCAAAGACACCGCTTTATCTGAAGAAGACATGCAACAAATCATCAGCCATTATCAACAACAAAAACTGCAACAACAACAAGCCACACAAGAAAAACAAGCCGAAGAAAACCAAAAAGCAGGCGAAGCTTTTTTAGCTGAAAACGCGAAAAAAGAAGGGGTTAAAGTGTTGCCCAGCGGCTTGCAATACAAAGTATTGACCCAAGGCAAAGGCAAAACCCCCAAAGCCACTGACACCGTGGTCACCCATTACAAAGGCACGTTAATCGACGGCACTGAATTTGACAGCTCCATCAGCCGTGGCAAACCCGCGTTGTTTCCTGTCAACCAAGTGATTAAAGGCTGGACAGAAGCCTTGCAATTGATGAAAGAAGGCGACAAATGGCAGTTGTTTGTGCCGGCTCAATTGGGCTATGGCGCGCAAGGCACAGGCCATTTAATCGGCCCTAACGCCACTTTAATCTTTGAAGTGGAACTGATTGAAGTCAAATAACAACCTTGGTTGTCAAAATTGCGTTGCATATTGCGACGCAATCTGTCACAAAATGTCAATCACCTATTACTTCATCCGCCACGCACCCACAAAAGCCGCGCCCAATCTCTGTTATGGTCAAACCGACATCCCCTTGGTGGCTGATTATCCGCGTCATCACGCGCAAATAAAACGCGCATTACCACCGCTAGACTTGGTTTACAGCAGTCCGCTCAGCCGTTGTTTACAACTTGCCCATGATTTAAACTCCCAACCCGTGATTGATGCGCGCTTGCAAGAGCTGAATTTTGGCCTATGGGAACAATGCAATTTCAATCACATTGCGCCGCTACAATTGCAACAATGGAGCGAAAATTACCTGACCCAAGCCCCGCCGCAAGGCGAAAATTTTGCCCAATTGTTGCAACGTTGCCACAATTTTTGGCACGCGCTCGCGCCGCTGGAGGGACAAAACATTGCGATTGTCAGCCACGCGGGCGTGATTCGCGCCTTGCTCAGCCTCAGCCTCAACATCGCAGCCGATAAAGTGTTTCATTTTAAAGTGGATTATGCGTCTATTCACTGCATCAAACAGCATGAAAATTGGCATGAATTGGTTTTTTGGAATCAAACGGCAAGTGTTTGATTTGGGCTGTTGCCAGCCCAAAATTTTAGCGATGGCGTTGGAAAGTTAAACACGCATTGGTGCCGCCAAAACCAAAGCTGTTGGACAAAACAGTGTCAAGTTGTGTATTAAATTCAGCGGGTTGCACAATCGGCATACCCACCGCTTCAGGGTCAAGTTGGCTGATGTTGGCCGAAGCGGCGATAAAATGGTGTTCCATCATCAACAAGCTGTAAATCGCTTCATTCACCCCAGCCGCGCCTAAAGCATGACCCGTCAAGGATTTGGTCGAACTGATTTTAGGGACACGTTCGCCAAAGACGGTTTTAATCGCCATCAATTCACGGATGTCGCCCACAGACGTGCTGGTGCCATGGGTGTTGATATAATCCACAGAGCCTTCAACAGTGGACAACGCTTGTCGCATACAGCGCACCGCGCCTTCGCCCGAAGGTTGCACCATGTCATAGCCATCTGACGTTGCGCCATAGCCGACAATTTCCGCATAAATTTTCGCCCCACGCGCTTTGGCGTGCGCCAGTTCTTCCAAAACCAAAATACCGCCGCCGCCAGAAATCACAAAGCCATCGCGGGTGGCATCATAGGGACGGGATGCGGTTTGCGCACTGGCGTTGTATTTAGAAGACAATGCGCCCATCGCATCGAACAACAGCGACAAACTCCAATGCACTTCTTCGCCACCCCCTGCAAACATCAGGTCTTGTTTGCCCATTTGAATCAATTCATAGGCGTTGCCTATGCAATGCGCGCTGGTGGAACAGGCTGAACCGATGGAATAATTCACCCCTTTGATTTTAAAACTGGTGGCCAAACAAGCCGACGTGGTGCTGGTCATGGTGCGCGGCACCATATAAGGGCCGACGCGGCGCACACCTTTTTCCCGCAATAAATCAATGGCTAACATTTGATTTTCAGTCGATCCGCCACCTGATCCTGTGATTAAGCCCGTTTTGTTGTTGGAAATTTCGGCTTCAGTTAAGCCTGCATCTTCAATGGCTTGTTGCATGGCCAAATAATTGAATGCGGCGGCATCGCCCATAAAACGCTTGAGTTTGCGATCAATTAACTCAGTTAGATTGAGTTTAATGCGTCCGTGTACTTGGCTGCGAAAGCCCAAGTCTGCATATTCTTGACTGAATTCAATGCCAGAACGCCCTTCTTTAAGTGATTGTGTCACTTCTTGCTTGTTATTGCCAATACTTGATACAATACCAAGTCCAGTAATTACAACACGTTTCAATGGCTTATCCTCTTTCTCAACTGATTAAAAATCTTCGGTACTGGTAAACAAGCCTACCCGTAAATCCTTTGCGGTGTAAATTTGTCGACCATCGACTTCCATATGCGCATCAGCGATTCCCATCACCAATTTGCGCATCATCACCCGCTTGATGTGAATATGATAACTGATTTTTTTCGCCTTGGGCGTAACTTGGCCCATGAATTTAACTTCACCACTGCCCAAAGCGCGTCCGCGCCCTAAACCGCCTTTCCAACCCAAATAAAATCCGATGAGTTGCCACATGGCATCCAAGCCCAAACAACCCGGCATCACAGGGTCGCTTGGAAAATGGCAGGTAAAAAACCATAAATTAGGATGAATATCCAATTCTGCCTGCATATAGCCTTTGCCGCGCTCACCACCGTCTTCATTGATTTCAATGATGCGGTCAAACATCAACATGGGCGGCATCGGCAATTGGGCATTGCCTGCCCCAAACATGTCTCCTTGGGCGCAGCGAATCAATTCATCATAATTAAAAGCGGTTTGTTTTTCCATCGGCGCAACGGTCCTTTCTTTTGAGTGGGTTATTGATACGTTTGCACCATTATAACAGCTATTTTAGCAACCGCTGGCAAAATGGTATATCTAAAAATCCGCTTCATCCAACCAAGCCATTTGAATCGCTTCTAAAATTTTTTCATTGGATTTATCAAAATTATCATTAAAATCAGGCAGTTGACAAACCCATCGGTGTAAATCGGTAAACCGAATATAACGCGGGTCAACATCAGGGTGGGCATCATGCAATTCAAGCGCGATGTCTTGGGTATCGGTCCACAACATGATAAAACTCCTTAATTAGGCCACACCTGTTTGCAAGGGTACAAACAGTACCGCTTCTAAAGTGTGTGGCTGGTATTGGTCTTCGCGCAAACGGCGAATTTGATACAAGGTTTGATTTTGGCGTTGTTTGCCCAGCGGAATCACCATTTGCCCACCGACAGCCAGTTGTTGCAACAAGGCGGGCGGCGTGTGTTCAGGGGCTGCCGTGACAATAATCGCATCATAAGGGGCGTGTTCAGGCCAACCTGCAAAACCATCACCGTGTTGAAACGCCACATTTTTGATTTGCAACCGTTGCAAGGTCAAATGTGCCTGCGCTGATAAAACCGCCAGCCGTTCCACAGTATAGACTTTTTTCGCCAAACAGGCCAAAACTGCGGTTTGATAGCCGCAACCCGTGCCGATTTCCAGCACTTTTTCAGGCTTGCCGTTTTGCAACAAAGCCTCGGTCATTTTGGCCACAACATACGGTTGAGAAATGGTTTGACCATAGCCGATGGGCAACGCGGTGTTGTCATAAGCGTGGCTGTTCAAGGCTTCATCGACAAACAAATGGCGCGGCACGCGGCGCATCACCTCCAGCAATTCCAAATTTTTGATGCCTTGTTGATACAACAGCGACATCAAACGGTCACGCACACGTTGTGAAGTCAGGCCAGAGCCTAAATATTCTGCTTGTGTGAACGGTTGAGTGGATTTGTGGTCAAGCATCAGACGAAACGTTGCAACCAGTCATTGGACAAAGCCAGCGCACGGTGGTGGGTTAAATCGGTGTGCAACGGGGTGATAGACACTTGGTTTTGCATAATGGCATAAAAATCAGTGCCTTGGCCATCATCGCAACTTGCACCCGCCGCCCCAATCCAATATATCAGTCGCCCGCGTGGGTCAGTGGCGCGAATGCAGGGTTCGGCTTTGTGGCGATGACCCAAACGGGTGATGACCATGCCGTGCAGTTGGTCATACGGCACATCAGGCACGTTGACGTTCAAAATGGTGTTGGCGGGCAACTGGGCTTGTGCCAAGTTTTTAATCAATAATTCAGCCACTTGGACAGCGGTTTGATAATACTGTAATTTTTCCCCTGCTAACGACACCGCCAGCGCGGGTAAACCCAAAAACCGCCCTTCCATCGCCGCCGCTACCGTGCCAGAATACAACACATCATCGCCTAAATTCGCCCCTGCGTTGATGCCTGAGACCACCAAATCGGGCGATTCGCTCATCAAACCTGTGATGGCCAAATGCACGCAGTCGGTGGGTGTGCCGTTGATTTTTAACACGCCATCGCTTTCGGTTTTGACCGACAGCGGCCTGTCCAGCGTCAACGAATTGCTTGCGCCACTGCGGTCACGGTCGGGCGCAACCACCCAAACTTCAGTGACACACGCCATTTGTTGCAAGTGCTGTTGTAAACAACGAATGCCCACCGCTTGATAGCCATCGTCGTTGCTCAATAAAATTCTCATAACAGATATTCTAATAAGGCTTTTTGGGCGTGTAAACGGTTGGCCGCTTCTTCCCACACCACGCTTTGCGGGCTTTCCAACACCGCCGCACTGACTTCTTCACCGCGATGGGCGGGCAAACAGTGCATGAACAGCGCGTCTTTATCAGCCAAAGCCATTAATTTTTCATCCACTTGGAAGCCTTCAAACGCTTGTTCACGTTTGGCTTGTTCGGCTTCTTGCCCCATGCTCGCCCACACATCGGTGACAATCAAATCGGCGTTTTCTACCGCCGCACGCGGGTCAGTGGTGATATTGACCCGATCACCTGCCGCTTGGACAATATCGGCGCGTGGCCAATAGCCTTTGGGGGCGGCGATGTTGAGGGTAAAATCATATTGACGTGCGGCGTTGATATACGAATGACACATGTTGTTGCCATCGGACACCCATGCCACGGTTTTGCCTTGAATAGAGCCGCGATGTTCATAATAGGTTTGCATATCGGCCAACAATTGACAAGGATGAAAATCATCGGTCAAGCCATTGATCACGGGAACGCTGGCATAGCGGGCAAACAATTCAACATCGCTGTGGGCAAACGTGCGAATCATCACCGCATCCACCATGCCCGACAACACCCGCGCCATGTCTTCTATCGGTTCGCCGCGTCCCAATTGGCTGTCGTTGGGCGATAAAAAAATTGAACCGCCACCGCCTTGAATCATCGCGGCTTCAAAAGATACGCGGGTACGGGTAGAGGATTTGGCAAAAATCATTGCCAACACTTTGTTATGAAAAATATTATGGCTAATTCCTTGTTTTTGCATCGCTTTTAATTCGATTCCGCGTCGAATCAATGCTTGCAAATCCTTGGGGGGACTATCCAATAAGGTTAAAAAATGCTTCAAGGCCATTATTATTCTCCTGAGTTAGCCAAAAAGTTCTTAATCAAATCACTCACAATATCAATGACTTGATTTGCTTGTGCCTCATCAATGATTAAAGGCGGTAACAACCGCACCACTTTGTCAGCCGTCACGTTGATCAACAGATGCTGGGCTAAAGCTTGTTGAACCAGTGGTGCGCACGGGCGATTCAATTCAATGCCCAACAACAAACCTTGGCCGCGCACAGCGATCACGCCCGCGATGCCTGCCAGTTGTTGTTGAAATCGTTGAATAAAATACGCACCCATTTGTTGGGTATGGCTGATTAAGCCTTCATCTTCAATGGTATTTAACACCGCCAACGCCGCATGACAGGCCAAGGGATTGCCGCCAAAAGTGGAACCGTGGCTGCCTGCCTGCAAAATCTGTGCAGCGTCGCCACGCGCCAAACACGCGCCAATCGGCACACCATTGCCCAAAGCCTTGGCCAGCGTCAACACATCGGGCAAAATCGCCTGATGTTGGTAGGCAAACCATTGGCCTGTGCGCCCAATGCCCGTTTGAATTTCATCCAACATCATCAACCAATGGTTTTTGTCACATAAAACGCGCACTTGGGTTAAATAATCGGGTGCAGGTAAACGCACCCCGCCTTCGCCTTGAATCGGTTCCAATAACACCGCGATTACATCAGGGTTTTTTGCCTGCTCTGCCAAAGCCGCAACGTTATCATAGGGCATACGGATAAACCCTTGCACCAGCGGTTCAAAACCCATTTGCACTTTTGGGTTGCCTGTCGCGCTTAAAGTGGCCATGGTGCGGCCATGAAAACTGCCTGTGGCGACCAGAATTTGTGGGTTGTCAATGCCGCGTTGGTGGGCAACTTTGCGCGCAATTTTAATCGCCGCTTCATTGGCTTCTGCGCCTGAATTGGCAAAAAACACGTTCTCCATGCCTGACAACGCCACCAATTTATCGGCCAACGCTTGTTGGCGTTCAATGCCGTAAACATTGCTGGTATGCACCAAACGTTGGGCTTGTTCGCAAATGGCGGCGGTCACTTTGGGGTGACAATGCCCCAAACTGCACACCGCAATGCCTGACAAGGCATCCAAATAACGTTGTTGATGCGCATCCCATAACCAAACGCCGTGGCCGTGACTGAACTGCACCGCCAGCCGTCCATAATTTGACATTAATGTATTTGACATTTGATAGTTCCGGCAAACAATGAAAATAAAAAAGCAGCGTATTAAGCTGCTTGTAAAGGGTTCATTTTCAAAATGAGCATTTTAACGTGCTAAAGTGGTTGATGCAATTACTTTTTTAGCCATTTTATTGCCCACGAAACGGTTTATATCCGCAAAAAAACCGCCCTTTTGGGGCGCACAACGGCTAAAACGGGGGCAATTTAAAGCGGATGGTTTCAGGTTCGCCGGCCATTTCATTCAAGGCGGTGATGGCTGAAACCTGGGGCAATTTTTCTAAATAATCAATCACTTGCTGAACTAAAATTTCAGGCGCGGAAGCCCCAGCCGTGACACCCACCCGCCTATTATCTGCAAACCAAGCGGCTTGAACTTCGCTGGCATCGGCAACCAAATAGGCATGAATGCCCGTTTGCGCCGCTTTTTCACGCAGGCGATTTGAATTGGAGCTGTTGGGCGCGCCCACCACCAACAACACATCAACCGCTGTGGCCAATTGTTTGACCGCATTTTGCCGGTTTTGGGTGGCATAACAAATGTCATTAATATCAGGGCCTTGAATCTTAGGAAAACGCTGTTTCAGGGCTTTAATCATGTCTTGGGTATCATCAACGCTCAATGTGGTTTGGGTGACATAGGCCAGTTTATCGGGTGTTTTCACTGATAAATCAGCCACTTCACTGATTTTAGCCAATACATGCACCCGCGCATTAACTTGGCCTTGCACCCCTTCAACTTCGGGATGGCCGCGATGCCCGATGATGATCAATTCATGGCCTGTTTGATGGTAGCGTTGCAATTGGGCATGGACTTTTGTGACCAAAGGACAAGTGGCATCAATGATGTTGAGGTGATGTTGTTGCGCTTGGGTCACCACTTTTTTGGCCACGCCATGCGCGCTGAAAATACACACCCCGCCTGCGGGAATGTCGGTGATCGCTTCAACAAACACCGCACCGCGCTGGCGTAAATCTTCAACCACATGGCGGTTGTGAACGATTTCATGGAACACATAAATGGGTGCGCCATATTTTTGCAATGCTTGGTTGACAATGTCAATCGCCCGCTCGACACCCGCGCAAAAGCCACGCGGATTGGCCAAGGTGATGTGCATCAGCTCTCCTTTTCTTGGTTTTCTTTCCGCTCTAGCCGCCGCTGGCGCAGATGGGTCAGCGTCAATAACGGCCCTGAAATCACATAGGCCAGTAAAATGAAAAACAACACTTGCGCGGGGTCTAGCGAAACCAAAACGAACACCAACACGATGAGCAATGCGGCGACAAATGGAATACGGCCACGCAAGTTGAAATTTTTGAAGCTGTGATAGCGCACGTTGCTGACCATCAACACCCCAGCCAACACGGTTAAAAACAAGGTGGCAATGTTGACATGCGCGCCGATGATTCTATAGTCGTAAGCCACCCACAAAAAGCCTGCCAACAACGCGGCGGCGGCAGGGCTGGGCAAGCCTTGGAAATAGGCTTTGCTGCCTGTGCTGATTTGGGTGTTGAACCGCGCCAAACGCAAGGCGGCGGCAGCGGTGTAAACGAAAGCCGCCAGCCAGCCCAATTTGCCCAAACTGTGCAACGACCATTCATACATGATGAGTGCAGGTGCAAGCCCAAAAGACACCATGTCGGATAAGCTGTCATATTCCGCGCCAAACGCGCTTTCGGTGTGGGTCAGGCGCGCCACCCGTCCATCCAAACCATCCAAGACCATGGCGATAAACACCGCAATGGCGGCGGTTTCAAAGGTTTCAAATCGCTGGCTGGTGTGGGCGTTGATTGCGCTGATGATGGCATAAAAACCACAAAACAGCGCGCCTGTGGTGAATAAATTGGGCAACAGATAAATGCCGCGCCGTTGTTCGTTGGAATCTAAATCAGAGTCGTCCATATTGGCAAGGGGAAGTCAAAAAGCGCATTATATCACAGCCCAAACGGTGGATGCTGAACATCCACCGCTAAGCTTAATGATACAAGGTTTGTTGATAACCGTTGGGATAAGTGATGACCAAACTGCCATCGTCCAACGCATCCACTGACAATTCCCCTGTTTTGGTTTGCAACTGGGTCAAATACGACAAAAAGCCTTGGTAGCGTTGGCCATTAAAATCAAAACTCAGTTGTCCCCATTCATCCAATTGCACGTCTTTTGCTGTCCATTGCAAGCCCAATAAATCAGCCGCCGCAGGATAAACCACTTGTTTCCACAATTGGCCTTGTTCATCAAGCGAAATCAGATAAAACAAGGGCAAACCCTGTACATTCAGTTCTGAATACAAGCCTGTGGTCATGGCCGTATCGTTGACTTTCTCCGCGCCCCAACGGCCACGCACCACCGCTTCTGGCGCGTTTTCGCCCAAAGTCAGCCAAAGATTGCCCCAGTCATCTTCGTGGATATGCTCATCCGTCAATTGCAACACGGTTTTTAACAAGGGCAAATCTTGAACAGCAGGCACGACATTGAGGGCGAAGCCTTCAGGCGTGAACAAACTGAAAAACGAACCATAGCCCAACACTTGATCCCGTGTGGTGGTTTTTTGCAACGAACGCGGTTTGACTTCAAAACGCAAAGCGGCATTGTGAGAAATTAATCGTAAACCATCACCAACTTGTTCAATTGTTTCGTTGTTATCAGCCAATAGTTTGATTTGATTGATTTTTTCTTTTAGCGTTTCATTTTGGTCTTGAATAAAAGCCATGTCCAAATCCAATTGGCCGTTGTGGCTGAAAATGGACAACAATTCCAATTGGGCAGGAATCAGCTCTTTGCTTAAAAATTCCACGCCTTCGCCCAAGCTCAATTGGCTTAAATCTTTAGGTAATTCAACATCTTTGCCGATGACCACTGACTTTAACACCGTATTGGCTAAAATTTTAACTTTTTCCAACAAGGCTTTGCGCACGACTTTGCGTTGGCTTTTGCTGACATGCTCACCATTAATCACACCACCGATGCGACCGCCGCGAACCACGGTGCCTGCTTGTAAGTTTGTATCATGCAGGGTCGCGCTATGGGCCAAATTAAGATTGCCACTCCATAAACCATCGCCGCTGACATCGGAATTGGCATCAATTTCCGCGTTTTCGATCAGGCCTTCGTTGATTAACTCGCCTTGTATCCATGGGTTATACGCATAACGCCCTTTATGAAATCGTTTGCCAAACTGGGTTCCGCCCATAGCCATACGACCTGCGCCACCGTTGTTTGGACTGGTTTGTGAATTGGTAGCCAATACCAACGAAGTGCGTAGCGCGTATTGTTCTGTCGTATTAAAGCTCACCCAACCGATGTTTTCCCCCCACGCATAGCCTGAAAATTGACCTGTGTTGACATTGATGGTCACTTTTTGGTTTTGCGCGGCGTTAAAATTCAGCCAACCCGCCACTTCGCTCCAAGCATAGCCTGACAATTCGCCCGTGATGGGGTTGACGTTCACCCCATAATTGTCTTTCTGGCTGTTCTCATAGCGGTGTGTGCCGCCGCCCGTGTGCGTTCCCAGCCGAATCCAGCCGATATTGCTCGCCCAGACAAAGCCTTCCAAATGGTCATCATAAACGGTGACACCACCGTTGCTGTCAGCAAAATCAAGCCAACCGATGGTTTCAGACCATGCAAATTTTTTTGAAATATCAATATTGCTGGCATACAAAGGCGCAGCCAACAACCACAATACAATCAGCCCTCTCATTTTTTCACTCCGATGCGATAAAGCGGACACAGCCCCAGCAAAAAACCCATACCCAACAACCCGCAAAACAGCGCAAATTTTTGAAAATACGCCCATGGAAAAGCGACAATCAAACCGCTGTCTTTGGCAAACAGCCAATTGCCGTCAAACAACAGCCCATGCAATTGTATAAAAAAACCACGAAAATCAAGCAGTAACACAGCACAACCCCCTAAACCGAGTAACCAGACACTGGCCAATAAACTGCGGTACACTTGATGACTGTTGTAAACCAGCAACAATAAAACCGTTGAAAAACCATAAGTTAGCCACTTTACTTGGTTTAACAAGCGTTTAACCGTCAACAAATGCCGCCGTTCAGCCACGGTTAAAAACCCGCTGGGCGGCAACCCATTGTTGTCATCAAACAAATACGCCCAAACCTGTTGTTGCGTCGGCTGTTGTCGGGGTTGATAGCTGTGCAACACCACTTGAAACGCCCACGACAACGCCACCAACGCCCAACAACTTGCCAAAAACAACCGCACAATCAACATGTTAAACTATGATGGTGGCAAATCTTCAATCACCAAAAACGGCGTGCCATAATTTTGATAATTGCTGAAATAACTTTGTACCCACGCAGGTGCGGCCACTTGCCGTTGGGTTTTGGCCAAGGGGTCAAGGTTGATGATTTTCACAGGCTGGTCATTGGTGTCTTTGTTGAAAAGATAAAACCGCCCGTCTTCAGTGACCACATTGGCGCGGACATTGTAGTGGTTGACCGCTTGATGGGTATCCAAATCGGTCAATTTAAACGCGCCCAAGGCTTTGGCTTTGCCTGAAACCAAATTCAACACATTGAAATCATCCACGCTGTCGTTCAGCCAGCGGGTCATAAACGTCGCCCTGCGCCAGACATAAACCGACAAGGTGTTGTCTCCGTTTTCCAGTTTTGTGCGCCATTCAGGCACCACGGCCATGGTTTTATCCATGTGGGCTGATGGGAACACACCTTTATCGGATAACACCGTGCTTGGGTTGCCCAACGCATCTTGCAACACCAGTTCGCCACAGCCCAAACCGATATAAAAATCGCCGTTGTGGTTGGTATCGCTGCTGAGTTTGGACTCCAGCAAGCCTTGCAATTCGCCTTCACCGCATTGGGTTTCTGGCACCACAGATTTTGGCTGGTAAAACCCATTGCCCTTGTTGTAAGCGCGCAACCAGTCGGTTTCAGCAGAGAGGCCGTTTTTATCGCGCCACCACAACAAATACTGGGTTTGTTTGTGGCTGTCGCTGTATCGATTGGGTTCGTGGTTTAAATTGATATGAAACAACACCTTGGCGTTGCTTTCATCCACCACATGGATTTTTTGTGCTTTTTGTTCAACAAAATACAACCAGCCGCGTGTCCAGCCTGTATCTTTGCGCCGATAAACGGTTGACCAATCGTTGTTGTAATCATCAATCACGCCCACCAAAGTATCCGTGCCATGGCCTGCATCAATTGATAATTTGCGCAACTCGCCCACGGTGTGAACATGGCCAACGGCATCCAAAACTTTGTAAGTGGTGGAGATGTTGCCCAGCGCGTCTTCTGTCGCAAACACAGTTCCCAAATTGCCCAACACGTCTTCAACTTCATACACTTTGGTAGAGATGTTGGCAATGGAATCGGTCAATGTATAAATATTGCTGGCATGGGCAATGGCATCATCAATATTATACGTTGTGCTGTTGGCCATCGCATTGCGCACGGTGTAATACGCCCATGCGTTGGGAAAAGTGGCTGAAGGGGTTGGCACGGTGTAATCACCTGCGCTGACTGTCACCGTCAGATTTTGGCTGACATCTTGGCTGGATTGGCCATCGCTGACGGTGAATTTTAAATTGTGCGTGCCACGGTCGCCTAAAATGGCATAGCGTTGGATTTTGGCGGATGCGTAGCTGTCATAAACCAAACTGACCATGGTGTCGTTCTCATTCCAGTTTTGTTTTTGCAAAAACAACTGTGCCAAATCGCCATCCACATCGCTCCATGTGATGGCATCGCTCAACGCGGGCGGGTCATATTCGGCAAAAGTCAAGCTGGTGAACGGTGTGTTCAAGGTTGGCGGATGATTGACCACACTGTTGTCAACCGTTTTGTTCAACAATTCGCCCGCCCATGCCGACAAATAACCGTAATCGGCTGAGCCGCTCGACAAACAAACGTTGTGTTTGACATGATGCGTGGCAGGGGTTAATGGTTGACCTTCGCCATCTACACAACGGGCATAGACCAATAATTCAGAAAGTTTTTCTGTATCAGTGCGATTTTTATCATTGAAATCAATGCGATGGCTTGCAGAAGCCAAAGAATCGCGCATGGAAGCGTTAAGATCGCTTTGCCAACTGTATTGCGAGAATTTGCCCGCATCTTTGGTCGCTGAATAGGTTTTCATCACAAACCGCAGATGGGTATCGATCAAACCTTGGTCGCTGTCCCAACGTTTTTCCAAAGGCAAACCAAATTTTTCAGTCCGAATGCCTTTATCCCAAAAATTATTATGACAACCATAGCATTGGCGTACCATCACTTGATAGGCTTTTTGGGCAGCGGCGGTGGTCATGAATGCGCCTATGTTTTCTTCTTTGAAATCAATATGATGACTTAAACCCACCGCCAATTGGCTGGTGCCATAGGTGATGAAGGTTTGCATGTCTTGGGCTGACCAATGTTTGGAATGGTCATACAGTCCATTGATGCGCTGAACATCATCAAGCACCGCTTTATTATAGCTCGCCCCATAATCGCCCGCTGTTTTCAGCGTGCGGCGGCTGGCTTGAAACGGAGTCATTGCGGTATCGGTGGTTTGCGCAGGGTTTTCCACTGTCAAATCATCGTTTAACAACACACTCCACATAAAGGGCGCGGGGTGCAAGTTGGCATCCATCATCATCGGGTTGATGGCATCGGAAGAATAGGCGATGTTTGCGTGGCCAAGATTGCGCGCACCTTTGACCAGCGTGCGATAAGTGGCGTTCATCACATCCACGCCCGTGGGATTGGATAAATTCAATTTTGTCCCCGATTGATGGCAATCGGCGCATGATTGCCTGTTCGCTTCAGCAATGTCAGGGTTGACCGCTTTTTTCAAAAACAACGGCATGATGTCTTGATGAAAATCAGGAATGTGGTCATACACAGGAAAGTTCGTGATGTTGTGCGCACCTTGCAAATTGCCCGTCATTTTCTGGGTGGCGATGGAATTGGAATCATGATATAAATCAAGGTTATATTGACTGCGCTCTTGGTGGCATTGGTTGCAGGCATTGACCCGATCAGGCACAAAGCTGACTTCTTGGCGTTCGGCGCGAATCGGAATCCACACATTTTCCCCATGTAAATCAAAGCGTTTATGCACTTTCCACACATACAAACCGTTTTTCAAAATCGCGCCAAATGAACCGTCGCTTTCAGGCGTTAAAAAGCCGCTGGCGGGAATGGTCATTTCTGGGCTGTTTTTCAAACCGATGGCCGTGGATAAGCCCGCCAAATGGTGCGATGGCACAAAAAATTGCAAGGCGATGTCATCAACTGCGATGCCATCCAATTGATGTTGCACACCGTTGTCCGATTGGGTCAAATTTTCCATCAAAAAGCCTGATGCGCCCTGCAAATTTTCATTGGTAAACGAAATGCGGTTTTGTCCCAAATCGCGTGCAGTGGGGACGACTTGTTCGCGCTCAGGTGGGTAAAAACTGCGCGCTTGAACAAAGTGATAATCGTTGGTTTCTGGCGATAAAAGGTCGCCCGCGCTTGTGTCTAAAGCATCGCTGTTTTCGCCATCCGCAGGGAAGGCTTTGATATATAAGTCATAAGTGTGTTCGGTGTCGGCGCGGTGCGAATATACAAAACGGCTGTCATTGTAATATTCAGGGTTGCGGGAAATGCCGACGCTGGTTGCGCCCACCGTGTGTTTTTTTTGCAAATAGATTTTTTTACTGCGCAAATCCAAATGTTTGCGTTTGGTCATCAACACATGGCCTTCGGCATCAAAGAAATTGTGGCTTTCGGTCATTAAAATATAGTTTTTATATTGACCTGAGCGCACCAAGCGGCCTTGAAACAGATGGTTGGTGCTGTCGTTGGCGGTGGCTTCATCGCCATAAAACACAAACGCATCGCTGCCGTCGATTTGAATTTTCCACAAGGAAAAACGGTTGAGCGCGTCTTGGTGTTCCCATTGGGTGAAGACCGCAATCGGGTGGCCATCGGGGTCGGCAGCTAAAAACGGCTCGGTTTGGTGCGAATTATTGAAGCCAATGCGGGTGATGTTGCCATCAAACGTGTCCATTTTATGAATCAGCGTGGTGGGTGAACGGTCGTATTCGTCTTTCAACACGCCTGCGCTGGCATCGCCTTGCCTATAATTGACGGGAATTTCATTGCCTTTGACGGTTTTGGCCACCAACAGCATTTCATGGCGGGTGTCGGGCGCGTTGCCGATGTAAGTGGGGTGCATAAAATGGGTGTTGTTGTCTGTGCTGATTTTGGTCAGTTCATAGTTTTTGATGTCAAAACGGTAAATGCCCAAGTGGCTGTCGCGGTTGACAGCACCCGACAACGGGGTGCGCGCCATGGATAAATACAAACTGCGGCCATTGGGCGCGACATCAAAACTGTGGATGCGAATTTTTTCCACGTCTTTACACGAATCATCCAGTTGGGGCAATAACTGCCATGTTTTGACCGTGCCATCGTTGGCGCGGCGGCTGACCAATAATTTGTCTTCAAAGCCCGCATCATCATAGCCTTTTTCAGGGAATCGCAAATCAGAACGCGCATCCAATTTTGCCCATGCCAAATAAAACACATCGGGGTTGTTTTTATTTTCGGCGGTTAAATCAATCGCAGTCAACGGCTCATACATCGCGCCATCACCAACGCCGTTGATGGTGCTACATTGGGTGATGTCGGGCGTTCCCATGCCTTCAATCACTTCATTGTCGGGGGCGATACAGCTTTGCAATACCCACACGCCCAAAACAGGCCATAAGCGTAACATCTTGAAAAACATGGATTGCTCCTAATTGAACTGGGCGGATAATTCAGACCACAAATAGTCTTTGGTCGAATCAATGCGGCCATCGCCGTTGGCATCGGTGGTCACTTTCACTTTTTTCGGCAAGCTGGCATCGGCTTGGGTGATGACTTTGGCGGTGCTGGTTAAGTTTTTATTCGCCCCTGAAGTGGCTGTGATTTTGATTTCGCCCACATAAGGATAGGCTTCATAGGTGGTTAATTGAAAATCGGTTTTGGTTTCAATGACATAATCGCCTGCTTTGGGTGACGCGGCCAACACCACTCTACCGTTAAAATACATTTCCTTTTCACTGCTGGCTTCATCTTTGAACATCACGACATCCAATGCGGAAAATGAAAATTGATCGCCCGTGGGTTTGGTCACTTGCGGCGGTGCGCTGGCATCAAGGTGGCGCAAACGGATGGTTTGCTTGCCCGTGGCGATGTCTGTTTGTTCGTGGGCTTCAAGTTTCCCATTTAAGGTGTTGGTTTCATTGTGGGTGGTGATTTTCAGCTCATTCAATTGAACATGGGTTTTCACATCGGTGCGCACTGTTTTGCCGTTGTTCTCTGCTGTGCTGACATTCTCGGCCAAAGTGAAGACATAACCGCCGTCGGCAGTGAGTTTATCATCTTGGCAGGTGTCTAAAATCACGCTGAATTGGTCATCTTTGCTTTGGTATTTGCCATCGTTGTCCACATCGGTGAAGCTGAATGCCAAACTACCGTCTTTGGGACAAGCCACCGTGCCGCTTTTGGCTTGGCCTTTGACGTGTTTATAGGCCAAAGCATCGAAGAATAAATTGGGCTGGTTTAAGGATTTTTCCAAATTGAAAAAGGGGTTCATCGCTTGAAAGGCTAAATAAGCGATGTCGGACACTTTGGCCCAAAATTGAATTTTGCCCATGATGTCGTTGAGGCTACAGCCCGTTGCGCTGGGCGCGCTGGTGGGTTCGGTGAACGTGGTGCGTTTTAAAATTTGCTGGGTGCTGTCGTCCAGATAATCGCAAATGTTTTTCAAAGTGTAGCGTGCGCTGGCGGCGGCGTTGGGGCTGGCGGCTGCGGTGCTGACCCCCGCCCAATCGACTGGGGCAATGCTTTGACCGTTTAATAAACCCATTAAAGTGTCGGTGGAACAACCTGTGGCCGTGCCTGCGCCAACGGATGGTTGAACAAACCCACCTGTACGCTTGGCAACCACCACTTGATGGTCTGCCACATAACGGCAGATGTCCAGCAAACTATACAACGCGCTGTCGGGTGATTGCGGCGAAGCGGGCGGGGCAAGCGAACCTGCGACCACAAGCGAAGAAAAGAGCAAAGACACAAGCCAAACGGCTGTTTTAATTGAAAAATTCACAGTCATGTCCTATCAAAAAACAAAAATGGGCTATCAACACTTTGATGGCAGATGATTATTCAACAGGATTTATAGTCATTTTTCTATGTCTTTGACGCTGAAAATTAACAGAAATTTCATCACAAAACAAGAGGCTTAGGCTGTTTTTTTACGCAAGCGAATATTGAGCATTTCCACCGCCACGGAAAAGGCCATGGCAAAATAAATATAGCCTTTAGGCACATGAAAATCCAAGCCTTCGGCCATCAATGTGGTGCCGACCAAAATCAAAAAACTCAAAGCCAACATTTTGATGGTGGGGTGCGCTTCGACAAAATCACCGATACTTTTGGCGGCCAGCATCATGATGCCAACAGAAATCACAATCGCCAACACCATGATGGACAGTTGTTGCACCAAACCCACGGCAGTGATGACCGAATCCAATGAAAACACAATGTCAATGATGGCAATTTGCACCAAAATGGCCAACATGTTGTTGGCGGTGGCTTTGGGGATGTTGTCTTGCGCCGTGCCTTCCAATGTGCCGTGGATTTCGTGGGTACTTTTGGCCAATAAAAACAAGCCGCCTGCGATTAAAATGATGTCGCGTCCTGAAATGCCTTGATGCCAGACAAAAAACAAATCTTGGGTTAAACCCATGACCCAAGTTAATGATAACAATAATAAAATTCGCGTTCCCATCGCCAACCCTAAGCCGATAATCCGCCCTTGTTGGCGTTTATCAACCGGCAATCGGGCAACCAAAATAGAAATAAAGATAATGTTATCAATGCCCAATACAATTTCCAGCGCAGTCAATGTTGCCAAAGCAACCCAAGCTTGCGGATCAGCCAACCATTCCATTGTGTTCTCCGTTAAAAATTTGCGCTATTTTAAACCAAGCGTTCTAAAATAGAAAAACAATACGCATACGGATTATGGGCATCGGCATCGTGCGCTTGCGACCAAACAATTGTCCAACGCCCATCTGGCGCAGGAAAAAAGGTGTCTCCCGCCACGGTTGTGTGAATTTGAGTCAAATACAAACGCCCCGCCCATGGCAAGGTTTGTTGATAAATTTGTCCGCCACCTATCACCATCACTTCAGCGGCTGGCCAATGACGAATTTCAGATAAATCATTGATTACTTTGCAATTATCGATTTTCAGTTGTTTATCGCGGCTGATTATGATATTTTCGCGTCCCGCTAAAGGCTGACCGATAGACAGATAGGTGCGATGCCCCATGACCACAGGTTTACCCAAGGTGACTTGTCGGAAATAACGCAAATCGGCGGGTAAATGCCATGGCATTTTGCCTTTTAAACCCATCACATTATGGTTGGCCACAGCGGCAATTAAAGAGATTTTGCTCATGGCAAAATTGTACCTTGATTTGTGCTGATAGAAAACACATCACAGCATGAACTGAATCACTTGGAGTGATGCGCATGTTTAGCCCACAAAGGTCCAGAATGCAAAGAATTGGCATTATCGTGACTTTATTACGACGTTATGAATACATGTACTTGCCACGCATTTTATTGATTAAACGCCGCCTTGACCAAGGCTTGTGTTTAAGCGACTATAATTTAGTTTTTCTGCAAACAATTATCAGTGATGATTTAAAAAACAGCGCTTTAGTCAAAGACTGTACCCAGCCTGAATACAAAACATTGTTCATTAAAATTGCTGGTTTATACAAAGAAGTGGTTGAAGGTGCGTTGCGCAATGAATACCTTGCGATGACGGCCAGCAATGACACGGTGGCTGAACTCAAATACGCGGCTTGATGCGGATTGTTTATTTATTGGAAAGCACCGCACTTTCTGGGGGCGTGCGGGTGGTGTTTGACCAAACTCGCGCTTTAATCGCCCGTGGTCATCACGTTTCCATCTTGGCTTTGAGAGGTGAACATCTGTGGTATCCACACCCGATTAAAGTCATTTATCAAAACAATTTCAGTAGTTTAGCGCAAAAAGTGGATGTGTGCATCGCCACTTATTGGACCACAGTGGCCGCTGCCATGGCGTTTAACAGCCGGTTGTCGGTGCATTTTTGTCAAGGCTGTGAATGGCGGTTGCCCGAATTGGCCGCCATGAAAACCGCCATTCTTCAAGCCTATGCCCAACCGTTGCCCAAATTGACTTTAGGCCGTTGGCTCAATCAAACCATCCAAGCCGACATTCAACCCCTTGATTTTCCGATGGCCTGCATTGGCCAAGTGATTGACCAAGACCTTTACCGTCTGCGCTGGCGTGACAAACTGCGTTGGCCAAAACCAAAAACCCCCACGGTGTTGATTGTCGGCTTGTTTGAAAGCTCGGTTAAAGGCATTCGCACCGCATTGACAGCGGTCAATATTGCGCGCCAACAAGGTGAACAGCTCACTGTGGTGCGTGTCTCGCCTTGGCCATTATCTGAATCAGAACAAGGCATTACCACCATTGATGAATACCATTGCGCCATCAGTCCACAACAAATGCGCGATTTATATTTGCGTGCCGATGTGTTTCTCGCCAGCTCGCAAGCGGCAGAAGGTTTTGGCCTGCCCTTTGCCGAAGCCTTGAGCATGGGCGTGCCTTGTGTGGCCACCTGCATTCCCTCTTATCGGGCTTTTAGTCAAACGCTTGATTTTGCTCAATTTGTTGAGGTTGACGATGCGCTTGCAATGGCCAGCGCGTTGGCGCAATTGCTTCATCAACCCCAGCAACGCCGCCGATTGCGCTACGCAGGCATAGAAGTGGCGCAACAATTTACCGCCGATAAAGTTGCCGCCCACATTGAACAAGCCTTGAATCAATGGTTGTCATCAGTTTGCGCCTAAAAGTTGTTGTACTTTCAATGGCATATATTGCAAGGTTTGACGCAAACTTAAATAACCGTGCCGTTGTATGGTGTCGTAATAGAGCGTTGCGTGCAAAAAATCGTTGTTTAAATCCAACAAATATTGGCGATAATTGTCTAAAGTCAAGCCCAACGGGGTTTTGGTGATGCGGGCATACAGCGTGGCAATGTCGGCGAAATCATTGATTTTACTTTCATAAAACCAGACTAATTTTTGTGCCAATGGGCTGTGACGCATATTGGACAGCACTTCCAGCCCATTGCCTTGAATTGCGCGGTTATTTGATTGCAAACTTTGGCTCACGCGCTGAAAAAAATCCCTGTTTTCTTGATTAAAATGAGTGATTAAAGTCAACATCGCCAATAAATAATGTTGCTGGCTTTCGTGCAAAATGCGGATAAGCAAAGCGCGCACGTCCGCGCTGTAACGCTGGCCCATGCTTTGATTTTCAAATAAATACAACAAAGCTTGGCTGATGAGGAAATTTTGTAACCAATGTTCACCGCTGGCCGATAACCGCTGGCGTTGTTGGCCATTTAACACGGGATAAACGATGGACAAGGCTTGTAATCGTTCACTGGTTGGCGTGTATTCATCCAATACCCGTTTGAACAAAGCCCCTTTGGCTGATTTGAGATTCAACCAAAGCAAGGCTTTGCTTTTATCGCACAATAAACGGTCTTTGCTGCCCAGCAAGCCAATCACCGCTTGCCATTTACGCGGCGGACTACAGGCTTTAAGCGCGTCCAATGCGGCCATTTTCATTTCTTTGTGTTGGGAAGTCAACGCTGTCAAAAACCGTTCCTTATAGGGGTCCAATTGGCCTTGCAACAAATTGATGTGGGCTTTAAATGCCGCCAATTGAATGTCTGCTTGCGGATGGTTTAAAAACGGCAACACCAAATGGCTGTATTGTGTTTGGCGCAAATCGCCCAAAGTTTGCAAATATAAAGCAAACTGGGGCAATTTAGGGTGATTGAGCCGCAACAATAAACGGCGCAACAACGCGCTTTGTTGAGGGTAATTGGGACAGGGGTATAAACACAAACAAGCGGCACAAAACACCGCAGGCGCAGGATGCCATAAAAAAGTTTCAATCAACGCAATCTGTTCGGCTGAATAATGGCGAAACTGCGCCAATTTATTCAATAACAAGGCTTGGGTGTGGCTCTGGTGTTCAATTTTCAGCGCATTGATCAAATAATCAATGGCATGGGTTTTGGGCGATAACACCAACAACGTGTTAATGCACAGGTGTTTGATGTCGATTTGTTTGCAGGTTTTGAGCAGATGCAACACCTGTGGCAAACATTGGGTTAAGCCAAAGCTTTGCATTAAATCCAAAGCCAACCTCACTTGTTGCGGGTCGTTGTGCCGTAAACTGCGACACAGTTGTTCTTCAAAGTCTTGATTTTGTTGCTGATAATCAGGTATAAAATTGCGTTTTAACAGCCGAAACACCCCGCTGTTGTAGGCGCGCCACTGGGGCAAGACCAAGATCACAG
>DYSU01000007.1:48455-57981 GCA_020726335.1 Thiomargarita sp.
TGACCACAGGCCATTCAAGCATTTGAATTTTAAAGAATCGGCGTAAACAGTTCACATTGTGACGGCATCACCCAAAACAGAATATTGGTAATGGTCTTTCGCGCCCACCGCACCTGTCAACACGTCTCCACTGCTGATGCCTATACCTATTTGAAATTGCACAGTTTTTTCTGCCGCTTGCTCTAAATTAAACAGCTCAACCGCACGCAACATGGCCAACGCGGTTTGAATCGCCTGTTGACGGTGTTCATTCATGCCTTGGCACAAGCCAAAGCCGACCAACAGACGCTCACCCACATATTGCACACTCACCCCTTGGTGGTCAATAACGCAAAAATTCAATCGGGTGAAATAGTCATTGAGCAAAGTCAGCCAATATTGTGCGGGCGTGTTGTTTAAATAATGAGTAAAATCATGCACTTTAACACTCAATAAACTGCTTGAGCACGTTTGCCCTGTCGTTTGCGGTTGCGCCAGCAGTTGTTCCACCAAAATCGGTGAAATCAGTTTTTGCATGGTTTGGTCACGGCTTTGCTTGTCGGCCAAGGTTTGCAACAGCCGATTCAATGCGGTGGCGAAATAACCCCATTCATTTTGTTGTTGAACCGATAGGCGTTGTTGGTAATTTTCTTGTTCAATTTGCGCAGCGATGGCGGTTAATTGTTTGATTTTTTTATCAAAAGATTGATAAAATCGTTGGATGCCGACCGTGGCCAACAAGGATAACAGCGTAAACCAAGCCAACGTGTTTAAGAGAAAAGATTGAACGCTTGTTTGTACCCAGTACAACAAGAGGTTGCCCAAAAAAGCCAACACCATACAAATCAAAAACAAAATCAGTGGTTTGTGATGTAATAACACGGAAGCCCCCAAGCAATGGATGTTAATGCAACAACCGCAAAACGACCCTTAATGTGTGGTGCAAACAAGCCTTTTAAATCAAAGCATTGTACTTTAAAGCGGGCGGGCTTTGGTATCCATTCAAGCGGATTCACAGTACAATGATTGCGTTATGACCCACATAAAAATAAAAAAACAAAGCGATGCACCATGCTCAAGTTCAAATTTTCTACTCGGTTAATTTTAGGTATTTTGTTGTTAGAATTCATAATCTTAGGCTTATTGACTTGGCACAGTGTCTATTTAATTACCGAAACACAACGGGTATTTAGCCTGCAATCAATTCAAGACAAAAACACTTTGTTGACGCAAATGTTGTTATTGGCGTACAAAAACGCGCCCGACAAAATGACCCCATTCACTGACACTTATTTGAAGAATATATTGCGCTTGATGGAAGATGAATTAAATTTGGTTTATTTGCACATTTATAACAACCGTGGGGAAAAAATCAGCCCAACAGGCCCTGTTGACAGCCAAGGTATCCGCATTGATTATGCCTACAACGGCGATGTGATACAAACGGGCCGTTTTGACAGCGAACAATTTTTATACGCCAATGGCCAATATTTAGGTTTTATCCGCACAGGTTATGATATCAGCAATGAACAGTTGGAAACAAAAAAACGGGTAAAAAACAGCCTCTTATTTTATGGTTTGGCTGTGGTGCTGGCGTGGCTGTTGACTTTGCTCAGCGGTTTATTATTGGTGCGCCGCTTGGGTCATTTAGAGGCAGGTGCCTTGGCATTGCAACGCGGTTGGTTGGAATACCGCATTCCCGTCAATGAAGGCTGTCATGATGAACTCAATCGCTTGGCGCGTGCTTTCAATAATTTGGCCTCACATTTGGAAATCAGCCAGCAAAAGCTGAAAATCGAACAACAAAACCTGATACAAGAAAGCTTGCGGCTGAACACCGTATTGAGCAGCACCAAAGCGTTTGTCTGGGAAGCCGAGCCGAGAAACGGCCAATTGACCTATATCAGCGATGACATTGCCCAACATTTTGGCCACAGCCAAAGCGCGTGGCTGAGTGCCAATTTTTTAGCCCACCAAGTGCATTTGGAAGATTACACCGCTTTGTATCAAATTTTAACCACCCAATACAGCTTGGACAACCAGCCCAAAGAACTGGTTTTTCGTCTGAACGACAGCGCAGGGCAAACCCATTGGTTGCGCAGCAACAGCACCGTGGATAAAGATGAACGGGGTAAAATCCAACGGGTGTTGGGCATTTTTTGGGACATCACTGCCGACAAACAAGCGGCCAAACAATTACGCCAATCAGCGGCTCTGTTTGAAAATACCGCCGAAGCGGTGATCATCACCGACAACCAGCAAAAAATTCTTGCGGTCAATCCCGCTTTTGGCAAAATCACAGGCTATACGGGCGATGAAGTGCTGGGCAGAACGCCCCGGATTTTATACCAACGGCGCAAAGAAAAATTTTTCTACAGCCAAATGTGGTATTTGGTTGAAGCACGCGCTTGCTGGCAGGGCGAAGTCTATAACCAACGCAAAAACGGCCAATTATTTCCCGCATGGCAAAACATCAACGCCATTTATGACGATGACAACAAAATCATTCAATATATTTTTTCGTTTTCCGACATCAGCAGTTTGAAGGAAACCGAGCAAAATTTAGAGCATTTGGCAGGCCATGACCCGTTGACCGATTTGCCTAACCGCATTTTATTCAACCAGCATTTAGAAAACAGCATTCCCTACGCCCAACACAACAACCAAGAAATTGCGATATTAATGATTGACTTGGATAGATTCAAAAACATCAATGATTCTTTAGGCCATCACATGGGTGATGAAGTGATTAAAAACGTGGCCAAACGCTTCAGCCGCTGTTTAGACCCGCATATGCACTTGGCACGCATTGGCGGTGATGAATTTGTCTGCATGATTGAAGGAGCCAACATGCACAATCAAGCCGTGATCACCGCCAAAAAATTATTGCACGCGCTCAAACCTGCGATTGCCATCATGCGTCAAGACGTGTTCGTTGGCGCAAGCATCGGCATCAGCGTTTACCCACACGATGGCACCACAATGCAGACTTTAATCCAAAACGCCGACACCGCCATGTACCGCGCCAAAGAGCATGGTCGCAACCAATACAGTTTTTACACCTCACAATTGACCACCGATGCCATGCGCCGTTTGTCAATGGAAACCGAATTGCGCCGCGCTTTAGAACGGGATGAATTTTCGCTGTATTATCAACCTAAAATCGCCTTGGCCAGCGCGCATTTAGCAGGCGCAGAAGCCTTGATTCGCTGGATTCACCCTCGAGAAGGGATGGTCAGCCCTGCCCATTTTATTCAGTTGGCCGAAGAAGTGGGCTTGATTGAAGCGATGGATGAATGGGTGTTGTACAAAGCCTGTGAACAAACCCAACAGTGGTTGCAACAAGGGGTTAAAAACTTCAGCATCGCGGTCAATTTATCGCACAAACAAGCCAATCGGCGCAATATTCGTCAAATCGTTTTGGATGCGTTGCACACTTCAGGGTTGCCTGCGTCTGCGCTGGAGCTGGAAATCACCGAAGGCTTTATCATGCACAACGCCGAAGCGGCCATCAGCAATTTTAAAGCGTTCAAAGAAATGGGTGCGCAACTGTCGATTGATGATTTTGGCACAGGCTATTCTTCACTCAGCTATTTGAAAAAACTGCCGATTGACGCGCTGAAAATTGACCAATCTTTTGTTCGAGACATTCATGTCAACAAAGACGACCGCGCCATTATTCAAACCATCATCAATTTAGCGCACAATCTGCGGCTAAAAGTCATTGCCGAAGGGGTGGAAAACGTCGAACAACTGCGTTATTTACAACAACACCATTGCGATTCAATCCAAGGTTATTATTTCAGCCGTCCCTTGCCCGCGTCAGAATTTGCCCACTTGTTTCAAACCGATTTCAAACGCATCATCAGCCAAGCCCAGTCATGAAAAAAACCGTGCAAAACAAAAATAAGCTTTTACAACAACTTAAAAGATATTTGCATCCTAAAGCAACCCATTTACAAGCGGGCGCAACAGCAGAAAACTTAGCCCGCCAATTTCTGCAACAGCGGGGGTTAAAATTGATTCAAACCAATTACCGCAGCCGCTTCGGTGAAATTGATTTAATCATGCAACAAAAAACAAAACAAATCAATTGCTTGGTATTTATTGAAGTGCGCTATCGCCAACGCAATCAACAACAAGCGATGGACAGCATTGATTTTCACAAACAACAGCGGCTGAAAAAAACCGCACAATTTTATTTGCAACAACACCCGTTGGCTCTGGGTCAAAACGCCCGCTTTGATGTGGTGGTTTTGAGCGGTGAATTAAAACAAAGTGATAACACCGCCATTCATTGGATTGTCCATGCGTTTGAATAACCGGGGTGTGGCCTTAATCACCGTGCTGTTGGTGGTGGCTTTGGTCAGCGTCTTGGCCAGCCAAGCCGTTTGGCAACAACATTTGGCTGTGCGCCGCAGCACCAACGTGTTGATGCAACAGCAAGCGATGTTTTACCATCTCGGTGCTGAAACGTGGGTAAAACAATGGTTAAAAACAGAAATACCCGCACAGATTAAAGGTGTTTATCGTCTGCCGTCTACGCCGATTACGGGCGGCAAAATTCAAGCACAGTTGTCTGTGCAAGAAGCGCGGTATAATTTGAATAACCTGTTGTTGGACGATGGCCAAGCCAGTGTGTTGGACATCGCTTATTTACAGCGGTTATTCAAACAACTGGATTTGCCCAGCGCGTGGGTGATGTTGTTGGTTGATTGGCTGGATGCGGATCAAACCGTTCTGCCCGATGGCGCAGAAGATGGCCATTATTTATTGGCGCAACCGGCTTATCGCACGGCTGACCAATTGTTGTCATCGTTGTCGGAACTGTGGTTGATCTTGCCGATGACCTTGGCACACTATCAAAGCTTGCAAGCCCATGTTTGCGTTTTACCCCAGCGCACCAAAATCAATTTAAACCTTGCACCCGCCGCTTTGTTGTTGGCGTTGGATCAGCAAGTGACTGTTTATCAAGCTGATTACCTTATCCGCCAGCGCAAACAACAGCCGTTCAGCCAATTGACCGAAGTCAGCAAAGCCGTGCAAGATTTTCCCCGTGAACATTTGGCGGATTTTTTTGGGTTTGACCGTCAATTTTTTAGCCTAAGCACGGATGTGAGCCTCAATGACATCTCATTTCATGGCACAAGCTTGGTGCAAAAAGCTGGGCAACAAATGCGAATCATTCAACGGCAACTTTAGTCATTGAATTGATAAGCAATTTGGGTGATTTGCCCGTTGCGTTGCAACCGCAAATGCACTTGACGCGCTTCCCCCAATTGGGCAAAAACCTGCATTAAATTGTCGGCTGAATCCAAATAAATATCGTTAATCGCCAACAAAATATCGCCGTTCTGCAAACCCAACTCTCTGAATAATTCAGGATTTTTGCCTTGGGTCAACGCATAACCTTGCAAGCGATTTTGTTGGTAAGCGGGTTGAAAACTGACATAATCCATAATCTTATCAGGCTGTTGCAACAATTGTTGGCGATAACCGCCCGTCGGTGCGGCGGTGGGCTTGCTTTGCGCGGGGGTTGTCGGTGCTGTGCTTGGCAACGGGGTTAAGGCTTGTGCAACGGGGTTGCCGATTAACCGCAGGGTTTCATAACGGTTGTTGTAGAATAAAATCACCCTGTCGGCAAAAATTGCATGTAAAATAGCCCCGCTGGGCAAGGTTTTGCCCACCGCATATTCTTGCCCCTTGCTGTTTTCGTCGCTGGCAATGACCGCTTTGGCATAATAGGCTTTATCCGTAGCCAGCGTACCTCTCAAAATTAAATTTAATTGGGTTTCAGGCGCGTGCAACACCTGTGCAGGCAGGGCTTTGGCGGCTGTTTTTGCTTGACCAAATAAATGAGTATTGATTAAGGGTTGTAAATCATAGGTTTGCACTTTATTACCCGCTAAAAGCGCACGGCTATCGCTGGCGGGTGTGGGTTTTGGCAAACTTTTTCCGTTAAAATACAGCCAAATGAGAATACCCAAGGTTAAAAAAATATTCAGCCACAGGATGATTTGTTTCATATTTTGTCATGAGCCAAGATAAAACCAACGATGATGAGGCGCGCTTTTTTGCCGAAGCGATGCGTGATGTCAAGCGTTTGCACAGCGACACCATCAAACCCGCGCGCCGTCATTTATCGCCACATCCGCAACAACGCCACAAAGAACAGTTGAATGTGCGCCGTGACCTGTTATCCGATGCCTATGACCCTGTTGATGGGCAAACGGGCGAAGAATTGGTGTATTTGCGCACAGGCGTTCAATATCAAATTTTACGCAAATTGCGCCGTGGGCATTATAGCATTCAAGCCGAGCTGGATTTGCATGGTTTATTCGTCTCCAAAGCGCGTGCGGCGGTGACCCGTTTTTTACACGATTGCCAACACCATCATTTGCGTTGCGCCCGCATTGTTCACGGCAAAGGCCATGGTTCGCCTGATAAACAACCGATTTTAAAAATTAAATTAAACCATTGGTTGCGACAATACGATGCGGTGCTGGCGTTTTGTTCCGCGCCGCAAACCGATGGCGGCACGGGCGCGGTGCATGTGTTGTTAAAACGCCACGACTATAACGCATCATAGCCACGTTCTTCATGCAACGCAATGTCCAGCCCTTCAATTTCCTCTTCTTTGCTGACCCGCAAGCCAATGAAACGATTGATTAATTTAAGCAAAATATAGGTCAACAGTGCAGTATATGTGGCCGTGGCCAACACCCCAACCGCTTGCACACCCACTTGCATCAACAGGCTGTCAATGCCTGCGGCAAAACCTTGGCCGCTGAAAACACCCAATTGAGTGGAGGCAAACACCCCGTCAGCAACGTGCCGATGATGCCGCCCACGCCATGCACGGGGAACACGTCCAATGAATCGTCGATTTTCAGCTTTTGTTTAATCCAGACTGTGGCATTAAAACACACCAAACCCGCCACCACGCCGATGACCAACGCACCCGCAGGCCCTGCAAAACCCGAAGCGGGGGTGATCGTGCCTAAGCCTGCCACCATGCCTGTGACTATGCCCAATACACTGGGTTTGCCGTATTTTTTCCATTCGATGGCCATCCATGTCAATGCCCCCGCAGCGGATGAAATGTGCGTGACCAACATCGCCATGCCCGCATCGCCATTCGCCGCCAGCGCGCTGCCGCCGTTGAAGCCAAACCAACCGACCCACAACATGCCCGCGCCTGTGACCACCATGGTCATGTTGTGTGGCACCAAGGCGGTGTGGCCAAAACCATAACGCGGGCCTATGACCCATGCCGCCACCAGAGCGGCCACGCCTGCGCTGATATGCACCACTGTGCCGCCCGCAAAATCCAGCAAACCCAGTTGTTGCAACCAGCCGCCGCCCCATACCCAATGGGTGATGGGTAAATAAACGGTGATCAGCCACAGCGTACTGAACAACAGCATCGCGGAAAAACGCATACGCTCGGCAAACGCACCGATAATCAATGCGGGGGTGATGATGGCAAATGTCATTTGAAACAGAATAAACACACTGCTGGGCAAGCCGTTGTTCAGGCTGTCTTCATGAAGGGTTTTTAAAAAAATGTGGTGTAAATCGCCGATAAACGCGTTGCCTTGCCCAAATGCCAAGCTGTAGCCAAACAGCAACCAGATGATTGAAGCCATGCCCGTGATGGCAAAACATTGCATCAACACCGACAACACGTTTTTGGAGCGCACCAAACCACCGTAAAATAAGGATAATCCCGGTAAAGTCATGAACAACACCAAAGCGGTGGCGGTGAGAATCCATGCGGTGTTGGCGGCATTTAATCCTGTGTCGGCCATCGCGGGCGTGCTGGCCAATGACAGCAATAACCAAAGTAAGCGGGGTTTATCGGGCATGGGATGTCTCCTGTGGTAAAAATTTTGCGCAGGCTTAACGCAAATACTGCACCAGCAACCCCATTGAAAAAATGAACCGTTGTATTTTGATAACCAATTGAAATTTTTAAATAAATTTTAAGAAAGTTAAAAGCGACTGTTGGGCTTTGCGCTATTTTTGTGCGGGTTGTGCTTTATAAATGTGCAAACGAGAAGAGAAGATGGGTGAGCAACAGCAAGGGGCTGTAGACAAAAATCAACCACAGCGCGGCAAACCACAACAGGAAAACGATGTGAATTTGTTGACTAAACGCGCTGAGAATCAGCAAGGGCAGGATAAACACAAAAAGCACTTGGTATAATACAAAAATGGTCAAGGGAATATTTGCGCTTAAGGTGTCTTCGGTTTTAGTTTGTAAAAACAGCAGGCTGAAATCTCTAACCCACGGATATTGTTGCTGAAAAGCCACATGGTAAACGAACAACAGCCAAGCGGTCGCAACCACGCTTGTGATGGCCAAACAACGTATGGCCATGCTGAGATGTTCTTTAGCCATAATAGACAACCTGGCATTTTAATTACAGTCAAGTTGTTGGGTGGATGTTACTTCAACAACCTGAATAATATGGTGTTTGTTGAGCATATAATTTTGGTTTGTCTCATCGGTCAATACCAAAAATTCTTTTTTGCTGTTGTTTAATATATCGGATAAGCGGCTGTCTCGTGGAATCACCAAACGGCCTGTTAAGGTGCTGTCATTTATCAAATGGATGCTGACTAAAATTTTTTTCCATGCCATCATTGCGCTGCCCTCTGTCCTTATCTATTGTTTTTATAGCAAATTTTGCCATGATAACCCTCTATGCACAGTCTGTGCCTTGTTATCAAAATTTGATTAAACAGTGTAAAGAACAAAAATAACGTTTATCACAGAGAAAATAAGGGGCTTGGGTTGTGGGCTGGTGGGCAACCAACCCATGGCAATGGCTTCAAAAGACAGATTAGAGGTTTTGAATTTTCAATAAATTCAATGCTTTAACTTTGAAATCTGCCTGTTGTCGGCTGTTGTCAATTTCTTCTAATAAAGTGTCCATCATTTGATTAAATTGGCGGCTGTTTTCGGGTATGCCATGGGCGTGGATATAATCATCACAACTGAATTGGGCAAAAGGGCCGATGTATTCGGCCAATAATTTGCTCAGCTTATCAACAACCGAATGAATTTTATTGAGATTTTTGCTGGTGCTTTGGCTGACAACGAGGCTGTTCAATAAGGTTTCAGTGTCAGGCAACGGCACTTCAGACGCTTTGTCAAAAATATGGGCGGCAAACTGTAGTTTGCCGTTTTTGATGCGCCGCACATGTTCGATGGCATCGTGGTTGTTGTGGCTGGCATCAAAAGCCAAAGCGGTGATTTGACCGTCTTGTAACACGAAGCGAACCAAGTGTTTATCGTGGGTGGTGATAAACACAGTTCCCGTATGTTTTTCATCGCACAGTCTTTTGACTTCGGTCAATAACAGCGCATAGGATTTAAATTCAGCCATCTTAACGTCTCATTCGTTGTAGACGTTCTAAGGCTTTAATCATGCTGACGCGCATTCTTTCAAACGCTTGCGCCAGCTCGCCAATTTCACCACGGTCAAGGTGAAACGAAAATCATAAACGCTTTTTAACAGGTCTTTGGTTTCGTTTTGCA
>DYSU01000064.1 GCA_020726335.1 Thiomargarita sp.
CAACGCTGTCTTTCCTGCAACCGCTGGGGCCCGTCAAGGCGATCACCGAATGCCCCAACGCCAGCGACGCGCTCAAGGCAAGGATGCCGGATGTTGTGCTTGCCGAACAAGTGCAACTCGATCTGTTGACCCAGAAACTCACTAAGACTGGAACAAAGGAATGCGTGCCAGTCCAGTAAATGGCTTACGGATGAACTCTTAATGGTTTTTTAACTTAACGGTAATTTTTGATGAAAAAGATATTTTTGAATGGTTTGGCTGTGGCTGTATTGGTTGGTATAGGTATTGACGCTGGTGCGGCAGAACCCGCTTTGAAGTGCAACCGAAATGGCAACCAGGGCGAATTGAACCAATGCGCGCTGGATGATTACACTGCGTCAGGCAAAAAGCTGAACAACACATGGAAAAGTCTGATGGCGAAATTCAAGGATGAAAAAATCGCCACCGCCAAATTGAAAACGGCACAAAAAGCGTGGATTGTTTTCCGCAATGCCGAAGTCGAAGCACAGTTTGCCTGTGACGGCGGTAATTGCTGGGGCAGTATGGAAGGCATGTTGCGCAGCGAGGTGTTGAAGGAATTGACCGATGCCCGCACCGCACGCTTGCAGAAATACATTGACGACGGCTTGGGTGTACCTATGGGCAACTAATACCCTTGGCGGGTGATATGAAAAACATGAACACAACGCCTTCATCAGGCGTTGCGTTGGGGTGATATTACATCATACCACCCATACCACCCATGCCACCCATGTCAGGGGCTTCATCTTTTTTCGGTAAATCAGCCACCATGGCTTCGGTGGTGATCATCAAAGCCGCTACCGATGCGGCGTTTTGCAAGGCTGAACGGGTGACTTTGGTGGGGTCTAAAATACCCATTTCCACCATATCGCCGTATTCACCTGTTGCGGCATTGTAGCCGAAGTTGCCAGTGCCTTCTTTAACCCGATTCAACACCACAGAAGCTTCTTCGCCTGCGTTGGCAACGATTTGGCGCAAAGGCTCTTCCATCGCACGACGGGCGAGTTTAATGCCCATGTCTTGGTCATGGTTGTCGCCTGTTAAGCCATCCAATTGATTCAACACACGAATCAACGCCACGCCACCGCCCGGCACCACGCCTTCTTCAACAGCGGCCCGGGTAGCGTGCAATGCGTCTTCAACACGGGCTTTTTTCTCTTTCATTTCAACTTCAGTGGCCGCGCCGACTTTAATCACCGCCACGCCACCTGCCAATTTGGCCACGCGCTCTTGCAATTTTTCTTTGTCATAATCGGAAGTGGATTCAGCGATTTGGGCGCGAATTTGAGCCACACGGGCTTCAATTGTTGCGCTGTCGCCTGCACCGTCCACAATCACGGTGTTTTCTTTGGTGACGCTGACTTTTTTCGCAGTGCCTAAGTCGTTGACGCTGGCTTTTTCCAAGCTCAAACCCACTTCTTCAGAAATCACCACGCCGCCTGTCAACACGGCGATGTCTTCCAACATGGCTTTGCGACGGTCGCCAAAGCCGGGGGCTTTAACGGCGGCGACTTTGACAATGCCGCGCATGGTGTTGACCACCAATGTGGCCAAGGCTTCGCCTTCAACATCTTCAGCGACAATCAACAAAGAACGGCTTTGTTTGGCCACGCCTTCCAACAAAGGAAGTAAGTCACGGATATTAGAGACTTTTTTGTCATACAACAAAATGAGAGGGTTTTCCAATTCGGCACTCATGGTTTCTTGGCTGTTGACAAAATAAGGCGACAAATAGCCACGGTCAAATTGCATCCCTTCGACCACGTCCAATTCGTTCTCCAAACCTGAGCCTTCTTCAACGGTGATCACGCCTTCTTTACCGACTTTGCCCATGGCATCGGCGATGATGCGACCAATGTGGGTATCAGAATTGGCGGAAATGGTGCCAACTTGGGCGATGGCGTTGTCATCGGCACAAGGTTTGGACAGCTCTTGCAACGCGGCCACGGCAGTGGTCACGGCTTTGTCAATCCCGCGTTTCAAATCCATGGGGTTCATGCCCGAAGCCACGGCTTTCATGCCTTCGGCTAAAATCGCTTGGGCTAAAACGGTGGCGGTGGTGGTGCCATCGCCTGCGGTGTCTGAAGTTTTGGAGGCAACTTCTTTCACCATTTGCGCGCCCATGTTTTCAAATTTGTTTTCCAATTCAATCTCTTTGGCCACGGAAACACCGTCTTTTGTGATGGTGGGCGCGCCAAAGGATTTGTCCAACACCACATTGCGGCCTTTAGGCCCTAAGGTGATTTTAACCGCATTGGCTAAAATATTGACCCCTTTAATCATGCGTTGACGGGCATTATCACCAAATAAAACTTCTTTTGCAGACATAAAATTTCCTTAAATTATAACCAGTTGAAAAAATGATCAGGCAACAATCACGGCCATGATGTCGTCTTCGCGCATCACCAGCAATTCTTCGCCATCTACTTTGATTTCTGTACCAGAATATTTACCAAACAATACTTGGTCACCCACGGTTACATCCAAACCACGAACTTCGCCAGAATCCAGAATTTTGCCATTGCCCACGGCGACGATTTCACCCCGAATGGGTTTTTCGGTTGCACTGTCAGGAATTACAATCCCGCCTGCGGTTTTTCGCTCTTCTTCCATGCGACGAACCACCACGCGATCATGTAAAGGACGAATATTCATTTGTTTAATCTCCTCAAATAAAATAAAAACCAAATTTCAGGGTTGACCCCTTGATGGAAGCCAATAATGGGGATGATGAAAACCATATCAAGGAAAATTGCTTAAAAATTTTTGCCCAACCATCGGCCTTGGCGAAAAAGATTTGTTCGGTATAATGAACTTTTTTGCCTGACTTTCGCCATGCGTTTTATTCTTTTTGTCTGCTGTGCGCTGTATTGCGGCTTATGCCCCGCCAAAGAAAGCCAAATTAATCAGCAACTTGATTTGGCTCATCACCATCGCCAATTGGGCGCAAACCAACAAAGCCAAGCCCACTTACAACAAGCGATGGCCTTGGCTGTGCAACCTGCCCAGAAAATTCCCGTTTTATTGCAACAAAGCCAATGGGCGTTGGAAAACAACCAGTTAGCCGAAGCCCTGCACTGTGCGGAACAAGCCCGCGACTTGACAAAACCCACCCCAGCGCAGGTGTTCAACCAATTGGCCAAAGTTGCGCTGGCGCAACAACAAACCGCCTTGGCAGCCGACTATTACCAACAAGCGGCGCAGATTGCCGATAACCCTTTGTTAAAGCAAGAAATTATTATCAATCAATGGGCGTTGGCACAAGAACAAAACCCCGCCGATGAAACCTTGTATTGGCAGGCGCGGCAAATTCTGCTCAAACCCTCTTTGGCCGCGTTAAAACAACAGCTCAAACTGGCGCGGCTGGCCTTGTTGTTACCTGACAATTCCAAATTAAATCAAGACCTTGCCACCTTATTACGCCAAACTTTAGAACAAGCAAAACACACACAACAAGCGGTATTGGTGAGCATGGCACACGGGTATCTAAGTCAATTTTATCAACAACAACAAAAAGATAAAGAAAGTTTACAACACATTCGCCAAGCGATTTTTATCGCCCAACAAGAACAAACCGATGATTTATTGTATTTGTGGTATGCGCAATTGGCCCGTTTATTTGCCGCCAACGACCCTAAAGCCGCGATTGACCACTACCGCCGCGCCATCCAGCAATTGCAATTATTGAGGCCTGTGATGTCACGCCATGACCCCCATTTTTATTATCAAGTGATGCCCGTGTATTTAGCCTTGGTCGATTTGCTGTTGCAACAAGCGGACAAACAACCGCACCAAGCACAAACTTATCTATTGCAAGCGCGTGATGTGTTGGAGCAATACAAAACGGTGGAGCTGGAAAATTATTTTCACGACCCCTGTGTCGCCCCCAGCAAACCCGACCAAACAACACAACTGCCCCCCCATGTTGCCGTATTGCACCCCGTATTATTGCCCAATCGCACCGTGTTATTGCTCAGTTTTCACAACCGACTACAGCAAATCAGTGTCGCAGGCCAAGACAAAGACCTGCATCGCCAATTGCGCCATTTTTTAAAATATTTAGACCAAACCACAGGCAAACGGCTATACGACTGGTTATTGCAACCGATACAAGCGGCATTAAAAACAGCGCAAATAGACACCTTGGTGATTGTGCCACAAGGCAAATTACTGACCTTGCCTTTTGCCGCCTTATTCGATGGGAAACACTATCTAATTCAACAATTTGCGCTCGTCACCACACCTGCGCTCCATCTAACCGACTTAAATCAACTGCAAGCGTCAACCTTATCACTGCTATTGGGCGGATTATCCGAACCACAAAAGCAAACCAGTCCCACAGGATTACGCAATTTTGGTCCATTGCCCCATGTTTCCCAAGAATTACAGCAAATTTACACCCTCTACGGTGGCGATAAACCCTTGTTAAACAAAGATTTTATTCTGCCCAAGCTCTACCAAGCATTACAAACCCAAAACTACACCATGATCCACTTCGCCACCCACGGCGAATTTAACCGCAACACCGCCAAAAGTTTTGTGCTAACCTACGACAGCCAATTGGCCATGGACCAACTCAAAGCACTGCTGGCAACCGTCAAAAAACCCTTAGATTTGCTGACCTTAAGCGCGTGTGAAACAGCGGTGGGCGACGACGAACAAGCGGCCTTGGGTTTGGCAGGACTGGCGATCAAATCAGGGGCGCACAGCGTGTTGGCCAGTTTATGGCCCGTTTATGATGATGCCACAGCGGTATTGATTCCCGATTTCTATGCCCAGCTAAAAAAACACAACAAAGCCAAAGCCTTACAACAAGCGCAACGGCACATGCTGGCGCAACCGCGCTATCAACACCCCAAATACTGGGCAAGTTTCATCTTGATTGGCCGCTGGTTTTAAGGGTTGTCAACCCATTA
>DYSU01000039.1 GCA_020726335.1 Thiomargarita sp.
GCATTGTGCTGTACCCTGACCACGGCCAAGATTTGTTTGCCTTGCTGAAAAACGCCGACATTGCGATGTATCAGGTTAAAACCCACAGCCGCAATGATTTTGGTTTTTTCATTCCGCCAGCGGCAACGCCGTGATGATGGCCAACACTTGAATGCCTTCACCACGGCCAAAAGCGGTCAAGCCTTCGCCCGTGGTGGCCGTGATGCCGATATTCTGCGCCGCCAGTTGCATGATTTGACCGATGCTTTTCCGCATGGCGGTAATTTTGGGGCTGATTGTGGGTCGTTGACATTCAATACTGATGGATAAGTGGTTGATTTGATAAGAGATTTGTCCCGTTTGACGCAAATGTTTTAACGCCTGTTTGAGATAAACCGCGCTGTCGGTGATGCCTTGGGCGCATAAGTCATCGGCGATTTTGCCTAAAATATTCACCCCTGTGATGCCTGAAACCGCGTTGGTGATGGCGTGCAACACCACATCGGCATCGCTGTTGCCCACCAAAGGCGGCGCGTCATCAAACACCACCCCGCCCAAGCGCAAGGGTTTTTCACGGTTATCGACATCAAAGCGGTGGCTGTCTTGACCAATGGCGGTTTTCATTGCAGTATATCGTTCCATAAATTTTGGATAAACAATAAAATTCTGTCCCAAATTTGTTCAAACACATTGCCTTGCGCCACCGTTTGCAACGCCAACAAAGGCCGTTTGGCCCTGATTTTATGGTCATATTGGGCAATGATTTCCCCTTGCGGGCTGTGTTTGTTAATCGGTGCAATCAAAGGTTGATTGATGTTGATTTGTGTGACAATTTGAGCGGCTTCACCGCGTGGCACGGTGAGGTATAAATCTTGTTTTAAACCCAGCTCTAAATTTTGACTTTTTCCTTGCCAAACCCGTACATTTTCAATTTTTTTGCCCGCTGGGTATAACAGCACGCTTTCAAAAAAGCGAAAGCCATAAGTCAACATTTTTTGGGTTTCAGCAATGCGCACTTTGGCACTTTCTGTTCCCATGATGATGGAAATCAGTCGCATGTTGTCACGTTTGGCCGAGACCACCAAACAATAGCCTGCGCTGTTGGTGTGGCCTGTTTTGATGCCATCGACACTGTTGTCACGCCAAAGTAAATCGTTGCGGTTTTGTTGGGTAATTTTGTTGTAGGTGTATTCTTTTTGCGAATAGTAGGGGTAATATTCAGGAAAGTTGCGAATCAAGGCTTCAGAAATGATCATCATGTCATGCACGGTGGTGTAATGCGCTGGGTCGGGCATACCTGTGCTGTTGATATAATGGCTTTCTTTCATGCCAAGGTGTTCGGCGTATTGGTTCATCAGCGCGGCAAACGCGGTTTCATCGCCTGCAATCATTTCTGCCAATGCCACGCTGGCATCGTTGCCTGATTGGATGATCATGCCTTTGAGCAATTCTTCTACTGTGACGGCACTGCCCAGCTTCAAATACATGCGCGAACCTTCCATTTTCCACGCTTTTTCACTGATTTTCGTGCTGTCAGTCAATTTTAGATGGCCGCTGTACAGTTCGCTGAACACCACATAAGCGGTGACCAGTTTGGTTAAGCTGGCAGGCTCTACCCGTTTATGGCTGTCTTTTTCCATTAAAATTTGCCCGCTGTGGTAATCTTTGAGCAAATAGCTGTTGGCAACCAATTCGGGCGGGGTCGGCGGTTTTAACGCTGCGGGCAAAACAGGTAACTGATTGAGCGCAAAGGCCATTGTTTGGCACAAAAAAAGGCTGAGGAGCAAAAATAATCTGTGTTTGTATCGCATGTTTTGGTAGGATGAGGGTGAATATCAACAGATGAACTGTTTTTTATGGATAAGAAACAAGTTTCGGATTTTAGTGAAAAAGCCTGCAATAGTCAAACGCATGATTTTTACTACAGCCACTTGTAAAAAGCCAGCCAATAGGGAAAAATATTTTTTCTCGCTATTGACTTAACCCCATAATATGTCCTATATTATGTCTCAACCCCGTTAGCACAGGAGTCATTATGACCAGTCAAGAAAAATTACAACAATTGGTGAACGAACTGCGTGGCCGTTGCACCAAAGGTGGCATGGAAATTCAGTTGGAAGTGATCAAGGCCGATGAAATGGATGTGTTGATTGTCCAGTTGGAAGACCGTGAAGAATTCCCCATTTATGTCACGGTAGACAACAGTCAAATCTTGTGCATCTGTTATCTTTGGACCGAAGAAGACGTGAAAAAAGCCCGTCGGGGTGAAATGTTGGATGCGATGTTGACCATGAACGTGCCAATGCCGTTGTCCTCGTTTGGTAAAGTGGGCGGCCAATATTTAATTTTTGGTGCATTATCCAGTCAAGCTGATTTGAATGACATCATCGATGAACTGGACGTATTGAGCAGTAATACATTAATTGCCGTTGAAGAAATGGCCGAATTTTTAGTTTAAATCAAGGAGTTACCATGGGTATTTTCAGTAAATTATTCACCGCCTTAAAAGGTGCGGGCAATGAAATGGGTGAAGCCGTGATTGACACCCAAGCATTGCGGATTTTAGACCAAGAAATGCGTGATGCCAAAGAGGAATTGGACAAAGCCAAAGAAAACTTAACCAAAGTGGTGGCCGAACAAATCGGGGCTGAGCGCGAAGTCAAACGTTTGCAAAAAGCACTGGCCGAATACGAAGACTATGCCATGCAAGCCTTGAACAAAGGTGATGAGGCGTTGGCAGGGGAAATCGCCGAAAAAATCGCCGATTTAGAAAACGAACTGGAAGCGCAAACAGGGGTGTTGAACACCTATAACGACAACGTACGCACCTTAAAACAAACCATTCGGGAAACCGATCGCAACATCAAATCCATGGAGCGCGAAGTCAACGTGGTCAAAACCACCACCAGCGTGCAAAAAGCCAACGAAGCCGTGGCCGCCCGTTTTTCAGGCACCCACTCTTCTTTGCGCTCGGCCACCGATTCATTAGAGCGGATCAAAGAAAAACAACAGAAAAAAGCCGACCAAATGAAAGCGGCGATGGACATGCAACGGACAGAAGGCAGCAGTGGATTGCATGACCGTTTGCGCGAAGCGGGGATTGTCAAAGGCAATGCCAAAAGTTCTTCCGTGTTAGAGCGGTTGCGCGCCAAACAAGCAGGCGCAAACCCCCCGCCTGTGCCTGATATCGACGTTTAACCCCAAGACGTGGCCGCCGCCACCGGAGCATCTTATGCGACATCGCCAAATCATGGGCATTCTCAACGTCACGCCCGATTCTTTTTCTGACGGCGGCCAATTCATCCGCCGCGATGTTGCTTTGCGTGCGGCCACAGAAATGTATCAAGCAGGCGCGACATGGCTGGACATCGGCGGTGAATCCACCCGCCCCCATGCGCCAGCGGTGTCGCTACAACAAGAGCTGGACAGGGTCTTGCCCCTTCTTGAAGCCATCAAACGTGAACTGCCGATTAAAATTTCCATCGATACCTGTAAAACGCAGGTGATGCAAGCGGCGGTTGATAGGGGCGTGGATTTTATCAACGATGTCAATGCGTTACAATCAGAAGGGGCGTTGGCGGTGGCAGCCAAAGCGCAAGTGAAGGTTTGTGTCATGCACAGGCAAGGTCAACCGCAGACCATGCAAGACAACCCGCACTATGTCGATGTGGTTGCTGAAGTTAAAAGCTTTTTAGCCCAACGGGCAACGGCTTGTTTGCAGGCGGGCATTAAAGCCGACAATATTTATTTAGATGCAGGCTTTGGCTTTGGTAAAACCTTAGACCACAATTTGCGTCTGATGCGCGCTTTGCCACAGTTGGCGGAGCTGGGTTATCCCTTGTTGGTTGGGGTGTCGCGTAAATCCATGATGGGTCAAATTTTGGACAAACCTGTTGACCAGCGTTTATACGGTGGTTTGGCGTTGGCGGCGTTTGCGTGGCTCAACGGCGCAAGTGTCATTCGCACCCACGATGTTGCCGCCACCATGGACGTGTTGAAAACCATACAAGCTTTGCAAGCTTAAGGCAGATTCTGTTGCAAGCTACCAATCAATTGCTGACGTAACTGGTTATTTTTTAACAAACTGTTACGCAATTCAAGATTCATTTCCATATGCAGAAATTGATGAAAACCTGCGCGTTTCAATTGTTGGGCATTGGCATTGGTGGTGCCGCCCAATTCATTGACCGTTTGGGGATAAACGCCGATGGTTTTGTCAGGCCACACTTGATTTAAGCTGTCTGCCAATTGGCGCAACCACACAGGGGTGTGATTTTCGGTGGCACTGACAATCATGTCCATTTGTTGCCCCAGCAAAGTTTTACGCGCGTTGTTGCTAAAGCCATGCAGTTGAATCAGCCATGTTTGCGGCTGTTGTTCAATCAGTGCATCGGCAAAGGCCTGAAACACGCTTTGACTAATATGCGCTAAATCTTGCGCTTGACGGCCATAACGCGGCACGGTGTTCCACGCCGCCGCATAAAATTGACCCGTTTGCATCAGTTTGGCGGCGATTTTTCCCGTGTATATATCTTTAAAACTGTGGGGTGCTTGCAAAAAATACACAGGCGAGATAGGCGGTTTTCGCGCAATCACATATAAACCCTGTCCCGTGTTGTGTGGCTCTTGGACAATCAGCCAATTTTCTGTGGCTGTCAGGGAAAAACCTTGGTTTGACCATGCTTGCGCCAAGCCGTCACTGTAGCCTTGGGTCAATAATTGCCGAAACAATTGGCGACAAGTGTCGATTTTAGCCACGCTGGGCGGTTGATATGACGCGACTTTGCTTTGTGCTTGTGCCAAAAGCTGAGAAAAATCCAAACTGTCGGCCATCGCCACAGGCAACCAAAATAAAATGATCAAACCCCATCTATTCATAAACCACCTCAATATGCCATGTTTCTAACGTTGTGCCCAACAGGTGGTCTAAATCGGTTAAGCTGTTCAAATAATTGATTTTTGCAGTCAATTCCGTCTGTTGGGCTTGGATTAAATCGTCTTGAAAGCTCACCAATTGAAAATTGCTGGAACGGCCTATTGTAAGTTTGGTTTGCTCAATATCCAGTTTTTTTTCCGCCAATACCCGCACTTGGCTGGACAGTTTCAATTGCTCTTGTTGCAAATTTAAGTTCCGCAATAAATCAAGCAAGGCCATTTCCAATTCTTTGCCCTGTTGCGCTATCAGCAATTGCTGTTGTTGCACAGCGGTTTTGGCCGCCAAAAAAGCCTGTTGTTTTTTTAAATCTTTCAATGGGATATTCAATGACAAACTGATGGACCACGCTTGTTGCGCCATGCTGTCGCTGACATCGGTTTGATGTTGATAGCGGCTGGTTAAATCCAAATCCCATTTTTTATCTTCCTTGGCCAGCAATAACTGCCACTGTAATTGTGCCAGCAACACCTTATTTTGCAAATAATCGCTGCGATTTTGCAACATTTGCGCGGTCAATTGCGCTTGATCAGTCAATGATGGCGGCGGTGTGACCTGTAAATCATATTGCAATTCAATGTCGGTTTGTTGATGTAAATCCAACACTTTCAATAAATTTAAGCGCGCACTGTCCAGCTCATTTTGTGCCAAACGTTCATCCAGCTCTTTGCTGGCAATGTCGGCTTCAGTTTGAATCATGTCCACTGCGGCCATGCGTCCCGTTTCAATCAAAATTTGGTTAATTTTCAGCAACTTCTTTGAACGTTTTAAGGAAAGCTGGCCGATGTCCAACCGTTGTTGCGCTTGCAACACATTGCGATAAGCTTTGATAATGGTGACAATCAAATCCGTTTGGGTTTGTTGATAAGCCAATTGTTGTTGTTGCCATTGCAAACGGCTGATGTACAAAGGCGCGTCCACCACATTGCGGGCGATGTTTTTTAATAACGGCTGTTTATACCACAGCGACCACTGATTTTCATGGTCACTGAACCAAGGTTGCTCTAAATTCAAACCCAAAATCCCGCCCCAATGGTTTTTCAACGTCGCTTCGCTTTGCAGGGTGGTTTCTGGCGGTTGCTGTGGGCTTTTCTCCCATTTAAACCCAAATTTAATTTGGGGTTCAAAATCATCTTCGGCCACTTCAATGGCAAATTTAGTCAATACATTTTGTAATTGTTCACTTTTCAACTTTTTATTGTGGCGCATACCCAACAAAATCGCTTCTTTTAAAGTCAATTGCGTGGCAAACGTCAAAAAAGGAAAACAAAGAAAATAACAGACCAGCCATGGAGCAAGCCATGTTGTTAATTTTGCAAACATTAAAGAGTCTTTAGGCAAATACGGTTTGAATGGATAAGACACATAAAAATGTGCCATGAAAACAACTGTTTTGCAAGTGAAAGCCAACAAGGATTCATAATTTTACCAAACAGTTTATACTAAAATATAGCCCATTGATATATAAAAAGAGTTTTTGTAAAATGCGCGTTTGGCGTTTCCACTTGTGGTTGCAAACGGTTAATACAGTGATTGATGCAAATGGATTTAGAGCAAACGTTGGTATAATCTTATTGAATGATGAAAGTAAAGTATTTTGGGCAAAACGGATTGGCCAAAATGCTTGGCAGTTTCCTCAAGGCGGCATTCGACATGAAGAAACGCCCAAACAAGCCTTATACCGCGAGTTGATGGAAGAAGTGGGCTTAAATGCGCAACAGGTGAGAATTGTCGGTTACACCCAACGTTGGCTGCATTATCGCCTGCCTAACTATTTGATTAGACACCATAAATTACCTTTGTGCGTTGGCCAAAAACAACGCTGGTATATTCTACGCCTGCTCAGTGATGATGCGCAAGTCAACCTATGCAAAACCACACATCCAGAATTTGACTCGTGGCGTTGGGTCGATTACTGGCATCCGCTCAAAGAAGTGGTGTTTTTTAAGCGCAATGTTTACCGCCAAGCCCTTAATGAATTGTCCGTTCTGCGCCGTCAAGCCGTCAAAAAAAGCCCGTTACCCTATAGTGGTTTAACGGCTTGATGTCATGAGACGGGCTTTAAAAGAGGGTGTTCTGTGATAAAATGCCGCTATTTCATGGCAGTGATTAAAAAAGTGGATATTTACAAGCAATTCAGCTTTGATGCGGCACACCGTTTACCTCATGTGTCCATTGGGCATAAATGCCAACGTTTACATGGACATACTTATCATTTAACGGTTTATGTCAGCGGTGAAGTTGATCCCCAGCAAGGATGGGTGATGGATTTTGGCGACATCAAACAACAAGTCAAACCCATCATTGACCAATTAGACCATTATTATCTCAATGAAATCAAAGGATTGGAAAATCCCACCGCTGAAAACATTGCTTGCTGGATTTGGGAGCGGCTCAAACCCACGTTGCCGTTGTTGAGCCAAATCGAAATCAAGGAAACTTGCACGGCAGGCTGTGTTTATCGAGGCGAATCCTGTGTTAGATGACGTGTCGTTGCTCAGCCTGTTTTTGTTGTTGCTGGGTTTAATCATTGCGTCGGCATTTTTTTCAGGCTCAGAAACGGGCATGATGGCGATTAACCGCTATCGTCTCCGCCATTTAGAAGAAATGGGCAATGCGGATGCCAAACGGGTGCGCAAATTATTGCAAAACCCCGACCGCCTGATTGGGGTGATTTTATTGGGCAACAATTTCGTCAATGTTTTGGCATCTTCTATCGCCACCGTGATTGCCTTGAAACTTTGGGGCGAGGTGGGCATTGCGCCTGCGGCGGGCATTTTAACGTTGGTGATTTTAATTTTCGGCGAAGTCACCCCCAAAACCTTGGCGGCACTGCATCCTGAGCGCGTGGCTTTTCCTGTCTCTTATCTGATTCAGCCGTTGCTGTGGTTATTATATCCGCTGGTGTGGTGGGTCAATTTTATCGGCAACAGCTTTTTGAAGCTGTTCGGCGTGTCGGTGAAGAAAAACCAAGAACATGAATTGACCACCGAAGAACTGCGCTCGGTGTTGGGCAACACCACCACCTTATTGCCACAACGCCACCGCAACATGCTGTTGGGTATTTTAGAGCTGGAGCAAGTCACGGTCAACGACATCATGGTTCCGCGCCATGAAATCATCGGCATTGATTTGGCCGCGCCGCTGTCACAAATCACCCGTCAATTGGCCAACAGCCAACACACCCGCTTGCCTGTCTATGAAGAAAACATGGACAACATCATCGGCATTGTACATTTGAAAAAGTTATTGCGCCTGTTTCATCACGATGATGTCAATAAAGACAATATCCGCAAAGTGGCGCGTGAAGCGTATTTTATGCCCGTTGGCGCACCGCTTTATACTCAATTACAAGAATTTCAACAACATAAACGACGCATCGGCTTGGTGGTCAATGAATATGGCGATATTCAAGGTTTGGTGACGTTGGACGACATTTTAGAAGAAGTGGTGGGTGAATTTACCACCAGCAGTGACAACCTCAATCAAGCTGTGTTTCCACAAAGTGATGGCAGTTTTTTGATTGATGCCAGCATCAACGTGCGTGAACTCAACCGCATCATGCACTGGCATTTGCCGTTAAAAGGGCCTAAAACCTTGAATGGCTTGATTCTTGATTATATGGAAGTGATTCCTGAACAAAGTGCCTGTTTGCGGCTTAAAGGCTATCCTCTGGAAATCGTCCAAGTAACCAAGCACACGATTAAAACCGTTAAAGTCTGTGCGGATTATCGCCAATATATTAAAAAAGAAGAGAATTAAAATGAGAGAACGTCGAAATATTAAGCGTTGGAGCTTGTTATTGTTTTTGCCTGTGTATAATCAGGATACAGGCGAAGTTTTGGGTCATATTGCCGATATTACGGCCGATGGCTTTATGGTTTTTAGTAAAAAATCAATCATGTTAAATAGCCTTTTTTCTCTTAAAATTCAAGCAGATGATTTAAGAGAATCCTTGTTGCTCAGCCCCAATGATGAAGATGAAGAGGCCGATATTTATTTTACCGCCGAAAGCCGTTGGACAGATGTCAATCCGGGCCTGTATCGCACGGGTTTGATGTTCAAAGACTTGACCGAAGAAAACAACAGCACATTGCGGCGTATTGTCCGTAAAGTCGCACAAAACCTTTATTAAGCCATGCACACTTTCACTCAAGACGTTTTGCCCATCTTGTTCTTTTTAGTGATCATCGTGTTGTGGCTGGTATTGCATTACCGCGCCAAAATGAATAATCAAGCTTTTCGCGCCCAAGATTTACAACAATTACAACAGCTTCAACAAACCAGCCAGCAATTGACCGAGCGCGTTAAAGTGCTGGAAAAAATTTTAGATGCCAAAGCCCCCGATTGGCGTAGAGAACAGAAACTTTAAATGCCACAAAAAATCTATTTAGACAAAGAAAAGGGTAAATTTTTAGGCGTTTGCGCGGGTTTTGCGCGCTATTTTGACACCTCTGTGTGGTTTATCCGCCTGCTGTTTATCATTGCCTTGTTCAGCGTTTTCCCTGTCGCGTTTTTGGGCTATTTCCTTTTGGCCTTCTTGCTCAAAAAACCCCCGCTTGTTGCAATGCCTGTCAGCAATGAACCATTGACCGCTGAGCAAGTGAAACAAACATTAAACGCCGTGGCGCAACAATTGGTCTTGGTTGAACAACACATTGCACTGATGGAAAACTATGTGATTTCAGACGATTTCAACCTGCAACGTAAATTATGGGAATTGTGAGCAACCCGCCTGCGGCCAAAAAAGACTTGAATCTTGTGCTTGTTTGGCACGATAATAACCCAATATTGCAATGACTAAAGGCGCAAACATGACATATGATGTGGTAATTATTGGTGCAGGCCCTGCGGGTTTAAGCTTTGCGCGTTCATTGGCGGATACTTCATTAAAAATCGCGCTGGTAGAAAAAAATTCCCAAGCCACTGTGGCCAACCCTGCCTACGATGGGCGCGATATCGCCTTGACCCATTTATCCTTGAAAATTTTACAACGTTTGGGTATATGGGCGCATATTCCCGCCGATGCGGTATCACCGATTGAACGCGCCAAAGTGTTGGACGGCACATCCGATTATGCCCTTTTGTTTGACAGCCGCGAAGAAAAATTTGACGCACTGGGCTATATCGTCGCCAACAACGTGATTCGCCAAGCCTGTTATTGGGCCATCAAAGATTTGCCCACTGTCGATTTAATCACCGACACCACCGTAGAGCATGTGTTCAGCGATGCCCAATCGGCCAGCGCGGTGTTGACCAACGGCGAAATTTTAGACTGCCGTTTATTGGTGGCCGCCGACACCCGTTTTTCCGCAACGCGGCGTAAAATGGGCATTGGTGCTGATTTGCGCGACTTTGCGCGGGTGGCGATTGTCTGCCAGATGGAACATGAATGGTCCAACGACCGCACCGCGTTTGAGTGCTTCCATTATCAACGCACACTGGCGGTTTTACCCTTGGCGGCCAACCGCTCGTCTATCGTCATCACCGCGCCGACAGACAAAGCCGATGAAATTTTGTATTTATCTGAAGCCGATTTTAACCGCGATGTACAACGCCGTTTTGCCAACCGTTTGGGCAAAATGACTTTGATCACCCCGCGTTATCATTATCCCTTGGTTGGCGTACATGCCAAACAATTCATTGCCACCCGTTTTGCCTTGATTGGTGATGCCGCTGTCGGGATGCACCCTGTGACCGCCCACGGCTTTAATCTCGGCTTGAGCGGCCAAGACATTTTAAGCCGCGAAATCAAAGCCGCGTTAAACCAAGGCCGCGACATCGGCAAAGCGCGGGTTTTATATGCTTATCAAAACCAACACATGCGCGTGACCAAACCGCTGTATCTTGGCACGAACACCCTGGTCAGTTTATTCACCAACGACAGCTTGCCCGTCAAAGCCTTGCGCAAAGCGGTGTTGCATTTTAGCAATCACTTTGAACCCATTAAGTGGTTGATTAAAAAGAAATTAACTGATGACTCCCCCAAAATTCATTTGCCGCTGGTGTCTTAGTGAACTTGCGTCGTTATCAAGACGAAGAACCCGATTTAATCATCGACATTGCGCCGCTGATCGATGTGGTGTTTATCCTATTGATTTTTTTCATGGTTTCCACCACATTCAACCACGAAGCCGAAATTGAAATCAAACTGCCTGCATCTGTTGCGCAAGAACCGACTGATATGCCAGACAATTTGATTGAAATCAGCATCAATGCCCAAGGTGATTATTTTCTCAACGGCCAGACTTTGGTCAACCAACAAACGGCCACTTTGCACCGCGCTTTAACAGGCTTGTTGCCCACCACTTTGGAAGCACGCCAAAATTTTTCCGTGCGCCTCAATGCTGACGGACGCGCACCCCACCAAGCGGTGGTCACCGCAATGGATGTGGCGCGGCGTGTAGGCGTACATCGTTTGACTTTTGTCATCGACAACATGGATGCAAACCCCTGATTTGATTGCTTTATGGCGGCGCGGCCACCTGCTGTTTTGGCCGCTTGCGCCGCTTAGCCTGTTGTTTTGTCTGTGGGTGAGTTTGCGCCGCGCCTGTTATCGTTGGCGTTGGTGCAAAACCTATCGCAGTCAAGTGCCTGTGGTTGTGGTCGGCAATCTCTGCGTTGGTGGCACAGGCAAAACCCCGTTGGTGATTTGTCTCAGCCAGTTGTTGCAACAATGGGGCTATCGGGTCGGCATCGTCAGTCGCGGCTATCACAGCTCAATACAAACGTTTCCTTATCACGTTCAACCCAGCGACAGCGCGCAAGCGGTGGGCGATGAACCGTTGCTGTTGGCGCGCACAGGTTGCCCTGTGGTGCTTGCGCCGCAACGGATTTTGGCGGTTCAGGAATTGGAAAAATTTTGCGATGTCATTATCAGCGATGACGGTTTGCAACATTACACCATGGGGCGTGATATTGAACTTTTGTTGTTGGATGAACACCACGACAGCCAATATTTTTGCTTGCCTGCGGGCAGTTTGCGCGAAAGTAAACGCCGCGTGCAAAGCGTTGATTTTGTATTAAGCCGCCATCATGCAAGGGCGAACGTTCATCATTTTGCCTATCACAGCACGACTTTAATCAACCTCAAAACCCAACAACACAGGGCTTTGGTGCAGTTTCCTTTGCAAAAGATTCATGCGCTGGCAGGGGTTGGCAATCCTTTTGTGTTTTTTGAAACCTTACAACGGCAGGGGTTTGATGTGATCACCCATGTTTTTCCTGACCATTTTTTTTATAAAATCAGTGATTTGCAGTTTAATGATGGGCTTCCCATCATCATGACTGAAAAAGATGCGGTTAAATGTCAAGCGTTTGCCGATGAACGCATGTGGTGTTTGCCTATTCAGGTTGAATTGTCCGATGAATTTATCAGCCCGTTTAAGGCTCAGTTATCAAAACGGCTATCGGTGGGTTGCCCAGCGGTACAGAGCCTGCATAGTTGAACGCTACGAATAACGGAGCCAACGGTTGACCCTTATGTTGAGATATTTATTTTTGATCCTCGCCCTGTTACCGATAAACAGTTGGGCTTTATTGGACGGTGCCGACACTGGCGCGCGGCAAAGGCAAAAAAGCAGTCTGCGCTGGCATCAAGTCAAAGGCGCGCCGATTTGGTTTGAGGGTGAAACCCCCAAAGTGGATAAAGCGTGGGGTTTGGCAAAAATAGAATTAAAACCACAACAAAGCGTGACCTTGCATCTGGCGCAAGGCCAGTGGTTGCGCTTATACCATCCGCAACAAGCGATTGACCTTGCAAACTTAAGCGTTCAAGTTTCCAATGGCACGGGTTTATTTGCCCGCGCCACAACAGAGCATAACACCGCCCATTTGCGTTTGTACGACATCCGCGCCAAACACACGGTCTTGTTATCGCCCGATGTTGACCAAGCGCGGCTGGTCAAAATTCAATCCTTGGCGCAACAACCGTTGGCGTTGTGCGCGTTGGTGTCGGTGATAGAAAATCCGCCCAGCCCTGATTATCATCAACCTTTGTCGCTGGATTTGCCCCAAGTCAGCTTAACTTTAGGCAACAAGGCCAGCGCGTTGGATTATTGGCAACTGGCGACCCAACAAATCACTGAAATTAAAGTGAAAGGCCCGCAACGCATCCAACTCAGCCATTATTTTATTTATCCCAAACAGGAACAAGGTCTGTTGCAGGTTTATCGCGTGTATTTGGATTTAATTGACCCACAAAAAAAACAAAGCCCGCACATCAGCACCCATGCCACCCGTTTTGACAGCGAAAAAACCATTGCCATCAACGGCACAATACGCATTTTAGGGCGGGTACAACACGATTATATCGACGTTCCCAAAGGAGAATATACCCTGCGTTTACAAAGTGACGCACCGTTGTATTTGCGTCTATTGAGCGATCAACAAAACTTTTTATTGCCACAACTCAACGGCGAACAAAAACCCCCTGTCAGCAACCCCTTGCATCAATGGCTCAATCAAAGCGAATGGCAGTTGGATGCCCATAAAATCAAAGCCACGGCTGATTTATTAAATAACAATACCTGCCGTTTTTTCGATCAACAACGCACGCTTGCCCAACAACAGGGGTGCGCCGAAATCCCCGTGCTGTTGGAAAAAATCAGCCAGCGTTTGGCCATGGACAACCATTATCAAGACGGCGGTTTGGCGGCCATGATGTTGTTGCGCCGTGCGGCCTTGTATTACCCCCATTTCCCCCAGTTGCCCAGCGTGGCGCGGCACATATTGGGCAACCACAGTTTTTATCGCAACCTGTTGCCATGGCAAAAACCCGCCAACAGCACGCTACAAACCCTGTGGTTTGCCAGCAAAGAATTGCAACCGCCCGAGCGCACCGAACTGACCCGCGTGGTGTCTCAACAACACTACAATGCCTATTTGGCTTATTTGGAACAAGGCCAATTTATTGATTTAATAAAGAAAAAAACAGAATTAACTTACCGTTTGCCTGCTCGCGACAATGACAGTTTATTGCGGCTGTTGGTCGCGGGCGATGCGAAACAACCGTTGCAACTTGCCGTGCAATTTGACCTGCAACCGCCGTTCACCCTGCAATTACAGCCCTCAAACACCCGCGCCCAAGTTTACCCCAGCATGGCTGAAGCGGCGTTGTTGGCGCAAGCTGAGCAACAAAAACAAAACGGCGCGACCTTAAGCGGTGCGTTTGGTGCGCAACAAGCCAATGCCGAGCGGGTCAACGCCCATGAAGCGGTGTTCGATTTGCCCGCCGATGTCGCCACAGTTAAAATCACCGTAACCGCCCCTGAAAAAATGCGCCACCGTTTGGCGGTGCAATACCGCGCCAGCAAACCGTTTGCTTTGAGCGAAACCGCCTATGGGCAAGCGGCCAAACAGATTCCGAAAGCGGATTTATTGGCCTTCTTTCTCAACCAATTGCAGGGCAAAACCCCGCCCCCAGCCAACAACCGTTTCATCGCCCATGCGCAAGCGGATTTAAGCAACCATTGGTGGCCGTTGATTCGTTTTTTGCGCAACGAACAACAAGCGTTCATCAGCCACATACCCGATGATTTGCGCTTTTGGCAAGGCAAAAACCCTGAGTGCTTGCGACAACAATCTGATATTTGCAAAGATAATCAAGAAGTTAAATCACTACAAACACACATTCAAAGCCTAATGAAAGCCGAACAATGGCTGTTGGCCTTGGAACAAACCACCCGTTTAGCACAGGCCAGCAATGGCGAAACCCACAGGCAAGCACAGATGCAACGGGTGGCGTTGCTCAAACGTTTGGGCGAAGCTTATTTGGCTGAACGCTTGCTGATTCGCTTGTTCATGGATGACAGCGACCCTTTGTTATCCCAACAAGCTTATACCCGTCTGCGTCAAGATGCCCGCGACGACAAACGCGCCACGTCGGTGTTGCCGCTGTTGGTCACGGCGGTGATGCGACAACCAAGCCGTGATAATTTATTGGATTTGGCTGAAGTATTGATTGACAACGGCTACAGCGATTATGGCCTGCAACTGGCCTTGTTGTTTGATTATGTCAAAGCACCTGACTTTTTGTTGCTGGCTTTGCACCAAAACCATTGGCAACAAGGCCTGAACCATTATTTAACCCAAGCCAGTGCGGCACAACAAGCGTTTTGGGCGGGCTATCAAGCGCAACAAAATGGCCAATATGACCTCGCATTGGCGCACTGGGGCAAAGGCGATGCGCAAAGCGCAGCCTATCAAAAAAGCTTAAAAACCGCCTTGGCTCTGGCCAGCAAAAACCACAGTTTGACCTCATTGCAACAATGGGACGCTTGGCAACAACAGCAACCGCAATGGCAATGGACAGATGCCAATGATGTGGTCAGCGATTATCAACACAGCCTGATGGTGGAAAACCCAGCGCGTTCCTTGTATTTTCAAGTGTTTGTCGCCAGCCATGACAAACCCGTGATTTTACAATTAGATGGCGCGGAAACGGTGCGGCTGGAAGTGCGCGCTTTGTCGCAAAACGACAGGCCATTGGATGCGTGGTTGCAAATCAAACGCTTGGCTGACAACAAAAGTGGCGAACAAAGCCATGTGCTGGCGTTAAACCAAGTCATGCCCAGTCAAGGCCTCTCGTTGGTTGGCGATGGGCGGCGGCTCAGCCAACAAACGTTGGGCGATTATTCCTTTGGCGCAGGCCATCACACGCTGGAATTGCGTCCCAGCAAAGGCGACACGCTGGCGATCAAAGTCTATCGTCATCAACCGTTGTTGCCGCTTGGCGCATTGCCGCGTTTGACTGCCGCCACGTTGGCCGCGCCGACACAAGTCAATCCTGTAATTAAAACCTCGCAAGATTGTAGTTGTCACGATTGCATTTTGTTCGTGCCACACTGTCGCGCCTTGTCGTTGGCCGATGGTTTGTTGTTGGATTTGGACAACAACCTTGCTTATCAAAACGCAAAACAAACGGCACAAGCCCAGTTGAACCAATTGGCGGCACAAACCACAGGACGGCCTAAAGTTTTGTGTCGCCGTGGTGTGTGGCAACCACCCGTCGATTTGGATGACAGCGCGTTGCTGGATTATTTAAACACCTTGGTGTGGTGTGCCAAAAGCCAGCCCCAAAGGGCGCAAACCGCGTTAAGCGTCGGTGAAGCCTTATTGCAACGCTATCCGCTGGCACCAGCGCAAAGCCTGTGGTCGATGTTGGCGCGTGACAGCGAATGGCAACAACTGTCCACCATTGACCGCAGTGCGGGTATTGAATCACAAACCCTACAAGGTTGGTGGCCTGAAACCCCCAGCGTACGGGTGCGTAAAACCTTGCTAAAACCGCTGAAAGCGCATGAAATGGCATTGACAGGTCATCAACGCTTGGGTTTTAGCTGGCTAAAGCAAAACGGCTCTCAAGTGACGTTGAGCCTGCAAATGGATGATGGCTTGTTTAAGCCTTTGCCTTTAACGGTGGAATATGGATTGGAAAATCAAAAATTTAAAAAATTAACTTTGAATAATAATCAGGCCAAACAAACGGTTTTGAGCGTGCCACAAGGGTTGCAAACGCTGTTGATCCAAATGACCCATCCATGGGTCAATCAATTTTTGCGCGTCAGCATCCATGAACAACAACCTGTGTTGCACGAACAACAACGCCTGTACCATGTCGCCACCACCCACGAACCCGTGGTGTTGGATGTCGAAGGGCCGCTGTGGTTGCGCGTTGATGAGTTCATGCCCGCCTTGGTTGGCCAACATAAAATCCATTATCACTCTGTAGCCCAAGGCTTGCAAAGCCTGACTTTTAAGCCCGCCAATGGGCAAAGCAAACGGCTGTTGCGGTTTTATGGCTTGTTGATGAAAAATGCACCCAGCCCGCAATCGAAAAAACGCCATTATCCTGTGACGCAACAACCGTTGCCGCCTGCGTGGGTGAAAAATCGTTTGCCGTTGGAAAAAATCAATGATGTGGTTGACAACTATGCCTTGGGCAAACAAGAACAAGGCACGCCCAGCGTGATGCTGTCATGGCACAGACGCAAAAATTTTGAAGAAGATTTTAACCGCAGTGATTGGCAACAGTTCATGGAATTGCGCGCCCAATACCGCTATTACGACGATATTTTGCGCCGCCATTACAAAAGCGATGTGTTTGCCCGCCGCAACCGTTTCAGCGATTTAACGCTGGGCGGCGAATATCAAATCAATGACTCTCCACGCGGCAAAACCTATACTTGGCGTTCCCGCGCCTATGCCTATGGCCAATCGGTCATGGGCGAAACGGATTGGATTATTGGCGCAACCAGCACCTTGTTGCGCGAAATTCATTGGTCGCCACAGTGGTATCACACCCCCAGTTTGACGGGTTTTGCCCGTTATCTCAGCCGCCAACACGCGCCCGATGATTTATCACACGCTTTGCGCTTGGACAACGATGTGTTCAGCGATTACAAAGCCGACCACCGTTGGGGCTTGAGCATTGCCGACCGTTTCAGTTATGCACCTTGGCAAGACACATTGTTGTCGATTCGCCCGTCATTGACCAGCAATGAAAAACTGTGGACATTGGATAAATTCGGCTTGGCCTTGGATGCTCAACAATGGCTGGGTCATGCCCAGTTGTCCGCAGGCTATCATTACACCCATTTCTTTGCCGATGATGAGCGTGATCAGGCGTTTGACCGCCATATTTTGGCCTTGGATTTGCGCTATGAACATTGGCAAAACAACCAAAACCGTTGGGAAGCAGGGGTGGAACTGCGCCACAATCTTGAAAGCCGTGATTTAGAAAGTATGCTGTATTTTCAATGGCATGGCGGTGTAGGGCGCGGTTATCGTGATTTTGCAGGCCACGAAATTGATTTTAAAGATTTGCGCGAACGCGATAAACCCTGGGAAGATGAAAATGAATTGTTGCGTTAAATCAAGCAGATGGCCTTACCCTGTGTAAAACTCAATGCTTTGATGCCCGTCCGTGACAGCCAAGGCCATTGTTGATATGATGGCCTTTTTTATGAACTTCATCTGCTATGGAAAAACAAAAGCAAAAACTCATCGTGCAAGCCGCGCCTTATTTGAGCCATGGTATCACCGCGCCCAAAGCCATGTTGGACATCATTTATGCCTTGATCCCCGTCGCTTTGTTGTCGGTCTGGTTTTTTGGCATCAGCAGTTTATGGGTCATCATCAGCGCAACCTTGGGTGGCGTGCTGGTTGAGTGGCTGTTCAACCGCGAACGAGCGGACAACCCGCTGAAAGACGGCAGTGCGATTTTGACGGGGTTGTTGCTGGGTTTAACCTTGCCCGCAGGCTTGCCGCTGTGGATGGCTTTTCTCGGCGGCGTGGTGGCCATTGGCTTGGGCAAAACCGTGTGGGGCGGTTTGGGCAACAATTTATTCAATCCCGCGCTGTTGGGACGCGCTTTTTTACTCGGCAATTTCCCCATCGCCATGACCACATGGCCTGCGCCCATCGGCGATGCGGGTATTTTTAGCGTCTACCCCAGCACATTCACATGGCCGTTTATGCAAGTCGCCACCGACAGCGTCAGCGGCGCAACCCCTTTGAATTTAATGAAATTTCAACACCAGTTTACCGATGTGGGCAGCTTGTTTATCGGCAATGTCAGCGGCTCTTATGGCGAAACCAGCGCGTTGTTGTTGTTGGTCATCGGCGGGGTGTTGATTTTGCGCCGTAGCATTGATTGGCGCATTCCCGCCGCCCTGCTCGGTTCGGTGTTTGTGTTGTCGCTGATTTTCTTCATGGTCGACAGCAGGCTGTATCCCAATCCCTTTTTTATGTTGTTTTCGGGCGGTTTGATGTTCGCGGCGGTGTTCATGGCCACTGACCCCGTCACGTCGCCATTGACCCCTAAAGGCGCGTGGATTTTCGGCATCGGTATGGGCGCAATCACCGTGTTGATTCGTTTGTTCGGCGGCTTGCCTGAGGGCGTGATGTATGCGGTTTTATTGATGAATGCCACCGTGCCGTTGATTGACAAAATCAGCCAGCCGCGTGCGTTTGGCCATGGTTTGAAAAAGGATGGCCAATGAAACAGCAACCGATTCAATGGGTTAAACCGCCCAAAGCCGAGCAAGAACCCAGCTCAACCCGTTTGGTTTTGACCATGGCGGTGGCGGGTTTTTTGTCGGGCTTGTTGACGATCAGTATTTATTTGGTCACGTTGCCGACCATCACCGCCTATAAAATCGAAAGCCTACGCCAAGCAGTGTTCAGGGTGTTGCCCAACACCGTCAGCATTCAAGAATATGTCTATCGTGACGGCCAGTTGCGAGCGGTCAAGGACGGCGAAAAAGCCAAAGACGAGGCCAGCATTTACGGCGGTTTTGATATACGGCAAAATATGCTGGGCTATGCGATTGCCGCCGAAGGCGCGGGCTTTCAAGACACCATTCGGCTGTTATATGGCTATGATAAGGTTCAAAAACGCATCGTCGGCATGGAGGTTTTGGACAGCCGTGAAACGCCGGGCTTGGGGGATAAGATTTATAAAGATTTGGATTTTGTCGCCAATTTCAAGGCTTTAAATCCTTTGCCTGAAATCAAAGCGGTGAAAAAAGGCCAACGCACGGCGGACAACCAAATTGATGCCATCACGGGGGCAACCATTTCTTCGGTGGCGATTGTTAAAATTATCAATCAAAGCAATGCGTTATGGTTGCCACGCATTCATGCTACCCACGGTCACTGTTTCAGGAGTCTATCATGTTGACGCAAAATAGTGCGCCAGACAACGCCTATGATGAATTTATCAAAGGTGTGTGGCGCGAAAACCCCGTGTTTGTTCAGGTGTTGGGCATGTGTCCGACGCTGGCCGTGACCAATTCGGCCATGAATGCGTTGGTCATGGGTTTGGCCACGTTTTTTGTGTTGACAGGCTCTAGCGCGTTGGTGTCCAGCGTTAAAGACTGGATTCCCAAACAAGTGCGCATTTCCTGTTATGTCATCATCATCGCCACCTTTGTCACCGTGATTGACTACACCTTGCTGGCTTTGGTGCCGAAAATCCATAAAGAGCTGGGCGCGTTCATTCCGCTGATTGTGGTCAACTGCATCATTTTAGGCCGCCAAGAAGCGTTTGCGTCAAAAAACACGGTGTATTTATCGGTGCTGGATGCCATGGGTTCTTCAATTGGTTTTCTCTTCGCTTTGTTGGCTTTGGGCGGTTTGCGCGAAATCTTGGGCGTGGGCGCGCTTTTTGGCGTGAATTTGTTCGGCGAGCATTATGAACCGTGGGTCATCATGGTGTTGCCACCCGGTGGCTTTTTGGTGCTTGGCCTTATCTTGTTGTTTTTTAACTGGTTTAAAGCGAGAAAACCCGAAAAAAGCCTAAACCCTGCTTTGGAGACCCCTCATGGATAACCTGCTGTGGATTTTTGTCAGTGCTTTTTTGGTCAACAATTTTGTGTTGGCTTATTTCCTTGGCTTATGCCCGTTTTTTGGTGTGTCCAATAAACTGGATACCGCCGTGCGTTTGGGGTTGGCCAGCACGTTTGTGATGTTGATCACCGCGCTGTGCAGTTGGTTGCTCAACACTTATGTGTTGGTCAATGCGCCGTATTTGCGGCTGATCAGTTTTATCGTCGTCATTGCCAGCACAGTGCAATTTGTTGAAATGGCGATTAAAAAACTCAGCCCCGTTTTATTCAAAGCCTTGGGGATTTTTTTACCGCTGATCACCACCAATTGCGCCATTTTGGGCTTGGCGATTTTTGCCACCAATCGCGGCTATGGCTTGTGGGAAGGCTTGGTGTTTGCGTTGGGCGCGGGCGCGGGTTTTACACTGGCGTTGGTGTTGATGGCGGGTATCCGTGAAGAAATGCAGTACAATGACACCCCTGCGTTGGTCAAAGGCACAGCGATCACTTTATTGGCCGCTGGCATTTTATCTTTGGCTTTTATGGGGTTTGCAGGTTTGTTCAGCCGTTAAGTTGGGCAAAAAAAACGGCAAATGCTTTAACACACTGCCGCCTTTTATAGCGAAGTTAAAACTTCGCTATCAATATCAATGGGTTATTCACCCATGGTCAGTTTAATGGGGGTAGGATTGAATGCCAAAGCACCTTCTAAATCGCCTGTTTCTGTGATGCGATAACCTGTGTAAACCCAGATTTTCGCGCCCGCTGGGAAATCCAAAGTGCCTGTAAACACATCAATGGCCAAGGGGTCAACCAAAGCGGCGGCATCCGCAGCAGCGGCCAAACCTGCGATGTCTAAGCCACCGTCTGCCGACAAGTTCCAAGCTTTCCATGTGCCATGGTCGTTCATGAAGAACAAGGCGGCACCGGGTACTTGATACAAGGCAACCATCAATTTTTCAGCTTTTTTACCCACATGGGCGGGGTCGACCGTCACGGTTGCGCCAATGGTGATTTTAGTCCCTTTAGGCACAGTGGCTTCGCCTTGCAATGCGCCGTCACCGATTTTTACCCCACCTTTGAAACTGGTTTTGGTTTCAACCACTTTGCCGTCTTTGCCAATGACAGTTGAACCTAAAGAGGTGGGCTCAGTGGGCGTGGTGGCCACACTACAAACAGATGTTGCGGCATCCCAAACGCCTTTGCCTGTGGTGGTGCATTCCGTTTCTGTTTTACAAGCCGACAACACACCGGGGGCGCAAGTGGTGACCAATTTTTCAGTCACGGTGAATTTACGTTCGGCTTTGACTGTCGCATCACTGGCTTTGCTGAAAGTCAGAGTGAATTCACCTGTTTTTGCACCTGCGCTGATGGTCAGGACACGGCGG
>DYSU01000001.1:0-26082 GCA_020726335.1 Thiomargarita sp.
CGTTGCCCCAGTTACCCCAATTCCAAGGCGACCACCCGCCCCAAAAAGCGTTGGCGTTAAGTTTCCAAGTAAAAATCCGCCACGAAAATGGGCAATATTTTCAATTTGGTGTAAAATTCATCAACTTTCAAAGCCATTCAACCGTGTATGTCCATCAATTTAGCCCAATTATGCCAAATCGTTGCAGGCGAGGCTTTAAACCCATTGCCCGCGAAAACCATCACAGGTTGCGCCATTGACAGCCGCCAAATCAAACAAGGCTTTGTTTTTATTGCATTAAAAGGCGAACGTGTCGATGGCCATCAATTTTTAGCCCCTGCAACTGAAAAAGGCGCGGTGGCCGCTTTGGTTGAATACCTTCCAAACACCGTACCGCAAGGGCTGGCGTGCATCAAAGTGGCCGATGCGCGCCGTGCATTGGGACAACTGGCGGCGTTTTGGCGACAACAGCATTCATTGCCGTTGATTGCGGTCACGGGCAGCAACGGTAAAACCACGCTGAAAGAAATGTTGCGCGCTATTTTCAGCCAAAAATACACTGTGTTGGCCACCCAAGGCAATTTAAACAATGATTTAGGCGTGCCACTGACTTTGTGCCAGCTCAATGACACGCATGAAATGGCCCTCATCGAAATGGGCGCAAACCACTTGGGCGAAATCGCCTATTTAAGCCAAATGGCGCAACCGACTGTCGCCGCCATCACTTTATGCGCGCCCGCTCATTTGCAAGGTTTTGGCAACATCGACAGCGTAGCCCAAGCCAAAGGCGAAATTTTTACCGCGTTGGCCACCCATGGCACAGCGGTTATCAACGCCGATGACACCTATGCCGCTTATTGGCAAAATCTGTTGCACAAACAAACGGTTATCCGCTTTGCTTGCCAACAACCTGCTGAAATTTTTGCCCGCAACACTCAAATGTTTTTTGATAAAAATCAATGGGTTCAACGCTTTATCTTGTACACGCCCCAAGGGGAAATCGACCTTGTTTTGCCGTTATTGGGGCAACATAATGTGATGAATGCGTTGGCCGCCTGTGCGTGTGCGTTGGCCTGTGGATTGGATTTGGCGAGCATTCAAGCGGGTTTGCAGGCGATGCAAGCGGTCAATGGGCGATTGCGGCAACGGACAGGGAAAAACCACAGTTTGCTGTTGGACGACTGCTATAACGCCAACCCCAGTTCATTGGCGGCGGGTTTGGCGGTTTTAGCCCGATTGCCCGCGCCGCGTTATTTGGTGTTAGGCGATATGGGTGAATTGGGCGAAGCCAGCGCATCAGCCCATCAACAAGTGGCCACTTTGGCCCGACAAGCGGGGGTGGATTATTTGTTTGCCGTGGGTTCATTCAGTGCGTTGACCGTGGCGCAATGGGCAAACCATGGCAAGCATTTCAGCGATAAAGACGCGCTGGCCACGGCATTATTGGCACATTTACGGCCACACAGCAGTGTATTGGTTAAGGGTTCGCGTTCGCAAGGTTTAGAAACGGTGGTGGCGGCCTTGCTTGAATAATTTACTTGATTTGTAGGCCTTTTCTGGTTTAAAGTGCGGTTTTTACAGAAAAACAAAAGAGGATTTTATGCTCAACCGTGTTGTTTCAACCACATTGCTTGTGGGGATTTTTGTTGCCACCTGCGTTTATGCTGACCCCAATATGCCGCCGCCCAATTATGACCCTGCTTATAACAACATGCCACCGCCTGCTTATTATGACAATAACCGCAATAATAACAATGGTTGGCGTATGCCTTGGGGCAATAACAATGGGAACAATGGCATGGGTATGCCCAGAATGCCGATGTCTAACCCTATGAATATGATGGGTAATAACAACCGTGACGATTATTATAACGCGCCACCTTATCCCAACCGTGGCGGTTATCCTTCAAATAATTCTTATCAGGAAAACATGCCAACAGCAGGTTATGGCCAAAACTACCCACAACAACCGTATGACACCGCGCCCAGTAATCCTTATGCCAACATGCCACCCAGCCATTTTGACACCCGCGCCAGCCACCCTCTGCGCCCATGAATGGCTATAATCAGCCACCTTATCCACAAGAGGGCTATGGTTCTGTGCCGCTTATGCCAGACTCACAACAACCCCCTGCGCCGCAACAATGAAACACAGGCAGGGGTTTCGGGTTGGTTTTGACTGACCCGAACTATTTGATGGTTTGTTGAGTGGTTGAAGGGGTGGCGGTGTTTTCTTGTGGCACACGGCTGGCATCAACCGCAATTTTGATTTCCACCCGACGGTTTTGCGCCTTGCCGTCAGCCGTTTCATTGGATGCAATCGGACGGCTTTCACCATAACCTGCTGAACTTAACTGACTGATGTTGATGTTTTTTCCGCGCAAATAGGCTTCAATTGCCGCTGCACGCCGTTCTGATAAACTTTGATTATAGGCATCTGAACCATCGCTGTCGGTGTGGCCTTCCAAAGTCACGATGTTTTCGGGATAATTGGCGAACACCTTGGCCAAATCGTCCAATTTAAGGGCTTCACTGGTTTTGACTTCCGCTTTATCGTAGTCAAACAACACCCGCAATGTGGCATCAATGGTTTGTTTTTGCTCATCATAATTGACCTTTTCCACCCCCGGCACTTGCCTTAATTCCTCTTGTTGTTTGGTCATGCGTTGGGCAATCAAAACCCCCAACGCCGTGCCGACCGTCGCACCAATCACCGCATCACGGGTACGGTGCTCACTGCCCGTTGCGCCGCCAATCACACTGCCCATTGCGCCACCGACAACCGCCCCAATCCCCCCACCAATTGCGCCACTCTTTTGTTCAGGGGTCAACGAACAACCGCTGATGAACAGCAACAAGCTTAAAACAGACATGATTTTTTGCATTTTAAAATTCCTTGATAAAATGGATTCAGTTCAGCGGGTATAACAAAAGGGTTAATCTATCCGCCAAACTTGATATTCATCGTTTTTCCCTGCTTGCTGATAATAAAAAATGTGGGTTTCGCCACGGGTCATCAGCGGTATAAATTGTTGATAACAAGTGGGATTTTGTTGTTGCCCCACTTCAAAAGTCCATAAATCAGCGTTACCTTCGCCGCCCAATTGGCCTTTGGCTTGCCAGCGTTGGCCTAAGTCTTCGGCTTCAGCAATGCGTGCGACCCGAAAACCCACTGAATAACTGTCATTGGGGGCGGTGGTTTCGCAGAGCGTTTTGCGCTCACCTGCCGTGCCGATGACTGCAAGGCTGAGCAAACCATAATCGGCTTCCATGTGTTTGATACCACCTTTGCGATAACCGATGATCACTTGTTGGCCTGCGGCGGCTTCCAATTGTGACCATTGGTTTTCTGCGGCAGAAAATAACCAAATTTTATCGCTGTGTAATCCTTGGCGCAGTTGGCATTCAACCGTTTTGGTGGATTCAAACCGACCTTTATAAGAGCATTTGACCAACTGCCCCACTTGGTATTGCTTGGCCGCCACAGGGCTGGCATCGCCTACAATGGACGCGGCCATGGCGTTGATGGTGAACGATAAGCCTAAAGCTGTAAAAATAATATGTCGCATAAAAACTCCTGTTATCATTGGTTAATGTACGCCTTTGCTTTGCAAATAGCGGCTGTATTGTTGGTCAGCGCCATTGATGAAAATTATTCTAACAAAAAATGCGGCCAAATACGATGGTATTGCTCACACCTTTCCGCTACAATAGCATTTTTAAGTTCAATTACCAGATTTGATATGCAAAAAAAATATTTATGGGCAGTTTGCCTTTGGCTGATCGGGCCATGGTCGCTGTCCGCCACACCTTTACATATCGCCGTGGCCAGCAATTTTTCCGATGTTTTACAACAAATTGCACAACAATTCGCCGCCGAAACAGGCCAGCCCGTGAAAATCAGCAGCGCATCCACAGGCAAGCTTTATGCGCAAATTACCCACGGCGCGCCGTTTGATGTGTTTTTTGCCGCCGATAGCGATTATCCACAACGCTTGGAACAAGCTCATTTAGCCCACAACCGCTTTACCTATGCCATAGGTCAACTGGTGTTGTGGTCGCCCAACAGCACAACGCAAATCACGGCCGAACGGCTGAAGCAACCTTTTGACCACTTGGCCATTGCCAATCCAAAACTGGCCCCGTATGGCCTTGCGGCACAACAGGTGTTGAACCAATTGGCTTTGTGGCCAAGCGTGCAAAACCGTTTGGTACGCGGCGAAAACATTGCCCAAACCTTTCAATTTGTCCACAGCGGCAATGTGCCATTGGGGTTTGTCGCCTATGCGCAAATCAAACAAGCCAACATTCCTGCTCAACACTGTTGGCAAGTGCCTCAAAATTTATATTCGCCCATAGCACAACAAGCCGTGCAATTGAGTCAACAGCCGCTGGCCGCTGAATTTCTGGCTTTTGTTCGCACACCCGCAATGAGAAAATTGATTGCCGACCACGGCTACCGTTTGCCCCATGCCGACTGAAGCGGATTTTATCGCGTTGGTATTGACCTTAAAACTGGCATTTTTCACCACATCGATTTTATTGCTGATGGGTACACCGTTGGCATGGTGGTTGGCGCGCAGTGGTTGGCGGTTCAAAATTGTGATTGAAGCGGTGATTGCTTTGCCGCTGGTGTTGCCGCCAACCGTGTTGGGCTTTTATTTGCTGGTGGCGTTGGGAGCCAACGGCTGGCTGGGGCAATTATTATTCGCTTTAGGCGTAAAACCTTTGGCCTTCACCTTTCAAGGTTTGGTCATCGGCTCAGTGATTTATTCTTTGCCGTTTGTGGTGCAACCCCTGCAAGCAGGCTTTGCCGCCATTGGCCAAAGACCTTTGGAAGTGGCCGCCACACTGCGCGCTTCGCCGCTGGATTGCTTTTTCAGCGTGGTCATGCCCTTGGCTTTGCCCAGTTTTTTGACTGCCAGCGTCTTGGGTTTTGCCCACACCTTGGGCGAATTTGGCGTGGTGTTGATGCTCGGCGGCAACATCCCTGCACAAACCCAAGTGCTGTCGATTGCAATTTATGACCATGTTGAAGCGATGGAATACAGCCAAGCCCATGTTTTATCTGCTGTTTTATTGCTGTTGTCTTTTGTTTTGTTGATAGCGGTCTATGGGTTAAACCGTCGTTTTAAAGTATTGTTATAGCGGCTAATTTTTAGCCATAAACGGCATTGGATTCCGTTTTGCCTTCGGGCAAGGCGATGTTCAGTTCCAAAATTTCGCAATCACCGCTTTTATCCATCGACACTTTGATTTGTTCTTCGCTGACATGAACATATTTGCGTACCACGGCCAAAATTTCTTGTTGCAATGCGGGCAAATAATCTTGTTGGCGTTTATTTTGGTTCAGACTGCGTTCATGCGCCACGATGATTTGCAACCGCTCTTTGGCCAAAGACGCGCTGTTGGTTTTGTTGGCGCGAAAATAGTCCATGAATTTCATTGCCGTCCCCCAAACAAGCGGCTGAAAAAGCTTTTTTTCTGCACATGAATAAAACGCTGTGGTCTGTCTTCCCCTAAAAAACGGGCGACAATGTCTTGATAGGCTTGGCCTGCGTCGCTGTTTTCGTCTAAAGTGACAGGAATGCCCGAATTAGAGGCTTGCAATACGCTGGTCGATTCAGGTATCACGCCCAACAGAGGAATGGCCAAAATTTCTTGCACGTCTTCCACCGCCAACATATCCCCGCCACTGACGCGCAAGGGGTCATAACGGGCGACCAATAAATGCTCTTTAACGGGCGGCAAACCTTGTTCAGCGCGTAAAGTTTTACTGCCCAAAATGCCGATGATGCGGTCAGAATCGCGCACCGAAGAAATTTCAGGGTTGGTGACCACCAAGGCTTCATCGGCGTGATACATCGCCATGATTGCACCGTGTTCAATGCCCGCAGGCGAATCGCAAACGATATAATCAAAATCTTGCCGCAAAGTTTGAATCACCCGATTGACCCCTTCTTTGGACAGCGCGTCTTTGTCGCGGGTTTGGGACGCAGGCAAAATAAATAAATTAGCCACCCGTTTATCTCTGATCAATGTTTGGGTTAAGCTGGCTTCTTTGTTGATAACATTGATAAAATCATAGACCACCCGCCGTTCACAACCCATGATTAAATCTAAATTACGCAAACCAACATCAAAATCAATCACCACAGTTTTATGGCCATGCAAAGCCAAACCTGTGGAAAAAGCCGCGCTGGTGGTGGTTTTGCCCACGCCGCCTTTGCCTGATGCGACCACAATCACTGTTGCCAAATCAATTCCCTCTCAATAGCGTGCGACAATAAACTTTCCAAATACTCTAAATCGGGTAGCCAAACCATTTGTTCAACAATCGCCAACTGCGCCAAAATCCCCGTTTTATCCACCGCCATGGGTGAAGATAAAATTTCAGCGGTGACTGTGTAAGTGTGCGGCATGGCGGTGGCGATGATGGCATAAAATGGCACAGCGGGTTGATGCAAGCCGTAAAACACCACCAAGCGCAAATTTTCAGCCACCACAGGTTCTAAGTGCATGATTTCCTGTAAAGAAATCAAGGGAATTTTAATTTTGCGCCAATCAAGTAAACCCAACAGCCATTTGGGTGCATGTTCAAGCTGTTGGGGTGTGCAATAATTGATCACCTCCGCCACAGCGGCCCCCGGCACTAAAAATTGCCCACCATTAGATGGAATCAATAAACTGCGTATGCTGTCGTATCGAATCATGGTATTTTATATTGAACAGGTGAAATGGGCTATTTCTAATAGAAATAACAATTTTATCATTTACTTGGACAACAAAGCGTGAATATTTTCCAATAATTCCGCTTCTTTAAAGGGTTTGCCCAAATGTTTATTAATGCCAATTTTCGCTGCACGAGCGCGATGTTTAACCCCTGTGCGTGAAGTGATCATGATAATGGGCAAATGTTTTAACGCTTCGTCATTGCGAATTTGGGTGGCCAGTTCAAAGCCGTCCATGCGGGGCATTTCGACATCCAACAGCATCAAATCAGGCACAATATCTTGTAATTGGGCAATCGCATCCACGCCGTCTTTGGCGGTGATGACATCCATGCCTTGGCGTTTGAGCAAACGGGCGGTGACTTTGCGTACCGTGATGGAATCATCCACCACCATGATGATTTTATTGGCGGCTCTATCGCTTTCTTCTGCTTTGTTTTTATCGGCCATGCTCATCAATTGGATATTTTGCGCTGAGCGCACCAAAAACAGCATGTCCAAAATAATCACCACCCGTCCATCGCCCAAAATGGTTGCGCCTGCGATTTGACGAATGTTGTTGAGTTGCGGCCCGACCGATTTAACCACCAATTCTTTACTGCCTTCAATGCCATCAACCAACACCGCACAAGACTGGTCGCCCGAGCGCACCAACAACATCGGCAACATCGGTGTATCCAGCGATTGATAATTAAAACCGAGCAAATCACCCAAGTGGACGATTTGATAATCACGCTGTAAATAACGATAGGTTTTGGGTTGTTGGCCGTTGTGGTTGAACACTTCACTGCGTTGCACCCGTATCACTGCTTCAACATTGTGCAATGGAATCGCCAGCGTTTCTTCGGCCACTTGCACCAACAGCGATTTGCTGATGGTCAGCGACAATGGCAAACGAATTTCAAATTGCGCGCCTTTGCCTGTTTCTGAACTGATACGCAAACTGCCGCCTAACTGCTTGATTTCGGTGTTGGCGATGTCCATGCCCACGCCGCGCCCTGACACTTGGGTGAGGTTTTTAGCGGTGCTAAACGCAGGCTTTAAAATGAACTGCATCAGTTCATCATGGCTGATGCGTTGCCCTGCTTTGAGCAAACCGCGTTCTTGCGCTTTTTCCCGAATCGCGGGCAAATCCAAACCACGGCCATCATCGCTCAAAGTTAAAATCAATTCCGCGCCTTCTTTGTGCAACAACAGCTTCACTTGTGCCACAGCGGGTTTTTTCAGAGCTTTGCGCGCTTCAATTTCTTCGACCCCATGGCCAATCGCATTGCGCAACATATGCTCTAAAGGGGCGACAATTCGATTTAAAATGGTGCGTTCAAATTCAATGCTGTCGTTTTCAATAATAAAATCAATGTTTTTGTTCAATTCGCGTGCTGTGAGCCGCGCAATGCGTTGTAATCGGGGCGAAATCTGGGCAAACGGAATCATGCGGGTGCGCATCACCCCTTCTTGCAATTCCGCGCCGATGTGGGTTTGTTGAATCAACAACGTTTCACTGCGGCGCACCAGATTGCTTAAACCTTCTTCGAGGTTGAGCAAATCGCTGACGCTCTCCATCAAACTGCGTGACAGTTGTTGCATCACGGAAAATCTATCCAATTCCAATGGGTCAAATTCTTCATCTTTCCCGCTGTCGCTGATAGCGTAATGGGAGATGATTTGGGTTTCGGTTTCAATTTCAAAGCGACGCAATTGGTCACGCAAGCGCATGATGGTGTTGCCTAATTCCTCTAAATTGAGTTTAAACGCACCTTGTTGTTGTTCCATATGGGCGCGTGAAATCGCCAGTTCACCCGATAAATTGGTGAGCTTGTCAATCAAACTGGCACGCACGCGAATGCGTTCTTCATCAGGTGACAGCGCATTACTGCTGGAAACGGTGGCGGCAATGTCGTCACGGCTGGCGTTGGCGGGCAAAGGGGTTGGCGTGGGTGCAGATTGCTGTGCCAAAGTTTTCACAATCGGTTCAATTTCTGCGGGTTTTTCATTGTCGCTGTCCAATGCCCATTGGATGCGCTGAATCAATTCTTCATGCGAACTCAAGGTTTCGCCCATTTTGACGGCTTCGGTCATGGCCGCCAATTCATCAAGGCTTTCTTGCACCACGTTTTGCAAGCGCGCACCTGAATGCGCCAAGCCTTCAACGATTTTGGTCAACACCGATTCCAGTTGATGGCTTAAATCGCCCATCGCACTGATGCCGACCATCCGCGCCCCGCCTTTTAAGGTGTGCAGTTCGCGTTGTAATTCTTTGAGCAAGGGTTTGCTGTTGGGTTCAGTTTGCCAACGCGCCACCAACGTTTGACAGTTTTCTAAAATTTCTTCGGCTTCTTCTAAAAAAATGTGTAAAAATTCATCGCTGGCTTGGCTTTCGTGGGTTTCTGGTTCATCTTCTTCGGTTAAATCAAAGGATAATAAATCGGGTGAATTGTCCAGCACCATGGGCGTGGCTTCGACGGGCGTATGACTGCTGGCCGTGGGCGGGGTATTCAATTGTCGCATTTGTTGCCAACTGCTGATTAAATGGGTGTGGGCGATTTTATCCTCCGCCTCTGTTTCACCTTGTACCAACAACCGCGCCATCATTTGCACGCTTTCTACCCATAAAATTTGCTGCGCTTGGTTTAACGCCACCTTCTGTTGTTGTATTTTTTTGGCACAGTGTTCCATTTCAGCCGCCAATTCTGGCAATAACTTGAAGCCCACGGTGCGCGCACTGCCGTTTAAAGTGTGCAACAGCCTCACCACGGTATCATTGACATAACACGGGGGTTGTCTATGGCATTGATGGAGAAAATCTTTTAAATTTTTAATGTGTGCGCTGGCTTCCAACTTGAAAATATGTTGCAATTCTGGGTCGTTGCCCTCATTTTCAGTTTTTTCTTGTTTTTTAAGGGGTTGCTGAATAATTTTGTTGACAACTGGGGTTGATGCTGTTTGGCTGAAATCCCCCAAACTTTGGCCTTTGCTTTCGGCAAAAGCTACCGCTTGGGAAATTAGCAATAATGAAGCGTTATCAATGGGTTGCTGTTGTTTAAATTCTGCCAACAGCCGCGATAAGGTGGCGGGAAATTGTTCCATCAATTGGATGAGGGTGTCGTTGGCGGGAATGCTGCGATCCAATACCCGATTGAGCAGATTTTCAAATTGCCAGCCCAATTCGCCGATGGCATTTGCGCCAACCAAACGACCACTGCCTTTTAAGGTATGGAAATTGCGCCGCAAATTTTGCAATGCATTTTTGTCGCCACGGTTTTGTTGCCATGCGGTGAAGTTTTTGGTCAATTCTTCCCGCACTTCGTCAACTTCTTCCATAAAGATGTCTAAAATTTCTTCATCAATATCTTCAGTGACCGTTTGTGGTGGAATTTCAACTAAAAGCATGGTGTGTATAATCTGCTTGCATGTATAAAATACTGACGGATGATGGGGAAACTATATCACAACTTAACAGTTGCGTGCATTATTCTTCAAAGTCGGCCAAAGTGAGCAACGGCATCACGCCATATGCGGGGGTTTGATAGGGATGCACGCGCAACAATTCGCGCAACACCGCCCATAATTTATCGCCTGCGCAAACCAGTTCAACTTTATATTCTTCAATGGTTTCAAGTTGTTGCATTTGTCCACAAAAAGGTTGACTGCCGCTTAACGGTTTAAATTGCCCTTGGCCTTGGCATTGCCATGCACATTCAGCATAATCACCGATTTTGCCCGCGCCTTGGGCAAACAAAGCTTGTTTGGTTGTCTCTAAATGGGAAGGTGGCACGTAAAAATAAATTTGGTATAAACGCATAAAATTCAATCAGTAAGGAAATATCATGTTTAAATGGAATGGTACAACGTGGTGAAACTTGACATATAGCAGTTTAATGGTTTGCGCCAATGCACAAACGGAGGAAAACAGGCACATCGTTATCAGCATCAGCCAACAAAAATTGTTTTTATATCAATCGGATAAATTGATTAAAACCTATCGGGTGTCCAGTTCAAAATTTGGCACAGGCCATCAACAAGACAGTTTTAAAACCCCGTTGGGGCAACATCAAATCGCCAAAAAAATTGGGACAGATGCGCCGTTGAACACCATTTTTATTGCCCGCAAACAAACCGATAAAACTGCTCAAATCAATCAGGAACAAGGTGATGTCATCACCAGCCGCATTTTGTGGTTGACAGGGTTAGAAGAAGGGGTGAATAAAGGGGGAAATGTCGATTCTTATCAACGATTTATTTATATTCACGGCACGGCGGATGAAGCGATGATTGGCCAGCCCGCTTCACATGGGTGTGTTCGCATGTTAAACCAAGACGTGATTGACTTGTTTGAGCAAGTGGCTGTCAATACGTTGGTGGAGATTGTTTTATAGCCTTTTAGGAAAACTGTTTGCCTGACGGGAAAACTGTATTATAATGCCGCTACTTGCCGATGTGGTGGAATTGGTAGACACGCTATCTTGAGGGGGTAGTGACCTGCGTCGTGCCGGTTCAAATCCGGCCATCGGCACCATGTTTTTGTCATTATTTCTCCTTCTAAGACGTTGCCGCAGGGTTTCCTGCGGTTTTTTTTGCGTTTAGCGGGCGAAACGGTTACAATCTTGCGTTCTTTGGGCCCATAGCTCAGTTGGTTAGAGCAGTCGACTCATAATTGATTGGTCGTAGGTTCAAGTCCTACTGGGCCCACCATTTATTCCAAACCTAAAATCGTGATCGCAATGTTCAGCATCAAGCTGAACATCGGTTGTAAAACCACTGATAACAGATTGGTGATCAATAACACCAATAAAATCAACAGGCCATAGGTTTCGGTGTAAGCAAACCAATACGCCCATTTGGGGGGCAAGAAACTGTGGACAATGCGCCCACCATCCAACGGCAACAGCGGCAATAAATTCAACGCCGCCAGCGCGCAATTGACAATCAATCCCGCCCGCCCGATTTGATACAAATAGTTGTCATACAAAACCGTTGCGCCTGAATCCACGCCCATTTTTAAAATCAAACCCCAGCCAATCGCCATCAGCAAATTAGACAAAGGCCCTGCAACCGCAACCAAAGCCATGTCGCGGCGTGGATTTCTTAGGTTTTGCATCACCACAGGCACAGGTTTTGCCCAGCCAAACAAAAACGGTGAATGCAAAATCAACAAAGTGACGGGAATCACCACCGTGCCGATGATGTCAACGTGTTTCAGGGGATTGAGGCTTAAACGCCCCAGATTTTTGGCGGTGTGATCGCCCAGCCGCCACGCCATCCAACCGTGGGCAACTTCGTGTAACGTCACCGCCAACAACACGGGTAACGCCCAAACCGCAATGTTTTGCAATAAAGTCAGTTCAGTTTCCATCAAGCACAAAAACCAAACATATCGGTTTGTCCTTTGCCTTGGCGCGCAATGCACGGATTGCCATCGGTTAATTCAATCACGGTCGAAGGCTCATAACCGCAATGACCCGCATCAATGATCAATTCCACTTGTTTTTCCAAATGTTGGCGAATAGCTTCAGGCTCGGTTTCAGGCTCAGTTTTATGCGGTAAAATTAACGTGGAACTGATCAACGGTTCATTCAATTGCGCCAACAAAGCTTGTACCACGGGATGATTGGGAATGCGAATGCCAATGGTTTTGCGTTTGGGATTTTGCAAACGGCGCGGCACTTCATGGGTGGCTTTGAGGATAAAGGTAAATGCCCCGGGGGTTAAGGCTTTCATCGCCCGAAACGCAACATTATCGACTTTGGCATAAGTGGCGATTTCAGATAAATCGCGGCAAACCAAGGTAAAGTTATGATTTTTATCCAATTGACGAATGTGTTGAACGCGCGCCAGCGCGGTTTTGTCACCGATTTGGCAACCCAGCGCATAGCTGGAGTCTGTGGGATACACAATCAAACCGCCTTCACGAATGATTTCAGCGGCTTGCTTGATTAAGCGGAGCTGAGGATTCTCAGCATGAATAGTAAAAAACTGACTCATAAATAAATTGGCGGAGCGGACGGGGCTCGAACCCGCGACCCCCGGCGTGACAGGCCGGTATTCTGACCAACTGAACTACCGCTCCGTTATGGTGGGTGATGAGGGGATCGAACCCCCGACATTCGCCTTGTAAGGGCGACGCTCTACCAGCTGAGCTAATCACCCGCTGTGTTCAGAAAGTGCGCATCATACCTGAATTTTTAGATTAGTCAAGTTTTTGGCTAAAATTTTTTACAAAGGGCTGTGGTTGACATTTGGCCATTGCTGTGTGACCATTTTCATTGTGTCGTCTTCAGGAGATTTTTATGGCCATAACGTATCAAGTTAAATTTTATAAAGGCGATTACCGTGAACGCCAACGCGCTGCCAATGCGGACGATTGCATCGCTTATATTGAACAGCATTTTAACAGTGCCAGCAGTTCATCCAATTATGCCGTGGTCATCACAGGTTATGGCGCATCACAAGCCAGCAAAAACTGGGGACGCTGGTATGCCAAATCAGTGGGGCGTGAATTCGGGATTCCTGTTGCAGGCGATGGCGGTATTTTAGTCGGCGGCTACAACGGGCGCGGCGATGCCAATTTGCGTTACACCAAAATGCCCGCCGTTTTATTAGAACCCTTGTTTGCCAGCAATCCGCGCCATGCTGAATGGATTATCAGCGAAACAGGGCAATACCGTTTGGCCTTGATTTTGGTGGAAAGCATCCGCCGTTTTTTTCCCGATGGCGGCAAAATCGCCTTCAGTGTCGGCCATAAATACAAAATTTCCAGCCCTGACGACAAAGGTGCAAATGTGGTCGGTGGCGGCATGGAAGCCGATTATGCCGAAGAAGTGTTGTTGCGCGCCAAAACCATGTTAGAAACAGGCATAGAAGAAGAACCCGCAGGCCGCAAAATTCGCGTGATGCGCGATGGTGAAGAACTGTGGCATTATTACGCCGATGAAGATGAATACATTGATTGGGACCCCGTGCGCGGCATTTTGCGCGTTCTGTCTTAAGCCTTAAACCCCCCACCCTTCCCATTAACGAGAACCTTCCATGGCACAACGGCTTCAATCCAAATGGCATAAAGAAAAACAACGCCCACCCGCAGAAATTGCAGGCGCACTGGGCTTTATCATCTGGAAAATCAGCACCAACGTCTTGCTTGAGCTGGAAAATCAAGGGTTTATGACCTACAGCAACGACCATCGTTTGCAAGTGATGGCTGAAATTCTGGCCTTCATGGTGCAATGCACCGACCGCTTGGTTTACGGGCAAATGACTGAAGACGAGCGTCAAATCTTTATCGTGGCCTTGGCCAACCATTTGACCCAAAGTTTTGCCGAAAACAAAACCGACTTATTCGGCAAAGGTGATTATAAAACCTCATTCATTCAATTTCTTAACCGACGCGCCGATGAATATGCTGAACTGACCTTCATTGAAAAACAACCCCAGATTGATTTTTTACGCCATTTTGGCAAAACCGTGTCAGCCGTCATCGGTGACAACAGCAACCGCCATTGGGTAGAACAATTCATCATGGAAATCCAAGCCCCTGACGCGCTGACTTCCATGAAAAAAACCCTCCATAATTTATTTTCAACCACCGCTTAACCCTAAAAACATTAAAGTCTGTCAGGTTTTTAAAATCTAACAGACCTGTTGTAGCTTATAATTCCTTGACTTGGGCGATCAATTCACTGACCATTTTTTGGCCATCGCCGTACAACATACGGGTGTTGTCGGCAAAAAACAGCCCGTTTTCCACGCCTGAAAAGCCCGCGCCTTGACCGCGCTTGATGACCACGGTGTTTTTGGATTTATCCGCATTGAGAATCGGCATCCCATAAATCGGGCTGTTGGGGTCGGTGCGTGCCACGGGGTTGACCACATCATTTGCGCCAATAACCAGCGTCACATCCGATTGCGGAAAATCGGCATTGATTTCTTCCAAATCAAAAATAAGGTCATACGGCACGCCCGCTTCGGCCAACAACACGTTCATGTGGCCGGGCATCCGCCCTGCGACAGGGTGAATGGCAAATTTGACTTTGACATTGCGCGCTTGCAGTAATTTGGTCAGCTCCCAAATTTTGTGCTGGGCTTGTGCCACCGCCATGCCATAACCGGGGATGATGATGACGTTTTCGGCATAGCCCATCATCACCGCCACATCGCTGGCTTCAATCGGTTTCATCGCGCCTGTCACCGCCTCACCACTGCCCGCGCTGGTTTTACTGCCAAAACCGCTGAACAACACATTGGCCAATGAGCGGTTCATCGCTTTAGCCATCAATTGGGTGAGCAACGTCCCCGCTGAGCCAACCACCGTGCCTGCGATAATCATCGCCGCATTGCCCAGCACAAAGCCTTCAAACGCCACGGCCAAACCTGTCAAAGCGTTGAACAAGGAAATGACCACAGGCATGTCTGCGCCGCCAATGGGCAAGGTGATGAGGACACCAAACACCAAAGCCAACACAAAAAAACCAGCCACCAGCCACAATGCGCTGTGCGTACCTTGGGCAACGATGACCGCGCCCAACAGCAAAATCAGCGCGAACAACAGCAAATTGATTTGATTTTGGCCGTTAAAATTCCATGAACGGCGAATTAAGCCTTGTAATTTGGCAAACGCGATGATTGAACCTGACAAGGCCACGGTGCCGATGAATGCGCCAACCACGGCCAACAGCAACACGGTGTTGATCAGGGCGTGGCCGTGACCGACCATGCGAATCAATTCCACCGCCGCAATCAACGCCGCCGCGCCACCGCCCAAGCCGTTGTACAACGCAATCATTTGCGGCATGTCCGTCATGGCCACTTTTTTGGCCGACACATACGCGATGACCGAACCCAAACCGATGGCGAGAATCATCAAACCGACGTTTTGCATCTGGGGATATAAAAAGCTCACCAACGTGGCCAACACCATGCCCCAGCCTGCCCAAACAATGCCACTGCGGGCGGTCACGGGCGAACTCATGCGTTTTAGACCGAGGATGAACAACACCGCTGCCAGAAAATAACTGATTTCAATCAATAGTTTAATATCCATTATTGGCCTTTACTGCTTTTGAACATTTCCAACATGCGTTCAGTGACCACATAACCGCCCACCGCATTGCCTGCGGCAAACAACACCGCCAAAAAGCCGATGGCTTGTTCCAATGTGGTTTGGGCATGACCCAAAGCGACCATCGCGCCGACCAACACAATGCCGTGGACAAAGTTTGACCCCGACATCAACGGCGTGTGTAAAATCACGGGAACTTTGGAAATCACTTCATAGCCTGTGAACGCGGCCAACATAAAAATATACAGGGCAAGAAATCCTTCAATCATGGTTATGCTCCAATCGCTTGACGGGTGGCGGCGTGTTTGATTACGCCATCGTGGGTTAAAGTGCTGCCAGCGATGATTTCATCCGTCCAATCCAGATGCAATTCACCCTCTTTTAGCATTAAAATCAATAAGTTATATAAATTTTTTGCATACATTTCACTGGCGTGTACGGGCATTTGACTGGTGACATTCAGCGGCGCATGAATCGTCACGCCGTTGTGGCAGAGGGTTTCACCCGCTCGGGTCAGTTCGCAATTGCCGCCGCCTTCTGCCGCTAAATCGACAATGACACTGCCCGCCGCCATCGCTTCAACCATGGCTTTGTCGATGATTTTGGGTGAGGGTCTGCCGGGAATGGCGGCGGTGGTGATCACCACATGGCTGGCAGCGACGTGTTGGGCCAATATATCGCGTTGTTGTTTTTTCTCGTCTGCGGTCAATTCACGTGCATAACCGCCTTGGCCTTCGGCTTTAATCGGCATGTCGATGAATTTCGCGCCCAACGATTGGCATTGTTCTTTGGTGGCGGCGCGCACGTCATAGGCTTCAACCATCGCCCCCAATCGCCGTGCGGTGGCAATCGCTTGCAAACCCGCCACACCCGCGCCGATAATCAACACTTTCGCGGGGCGAATCGTGCCTGCGGCGGTGGTCAACATCGGAAAAAACACCGCCGCTTTGTCGGCTGCCATCAACACGGCTTTATAGCCTGCGATGGCGGCTTGCGACGACAACACGTCAATCGCTTGCGCCCGAGAAATGCGCGGCACCAGCTCCATGGCCAAGGCGGTGATTTTGCCATCGCGCAGGGCTTTGACTTGTTCAAGGTGTTGATGTGGCGACAATAAACCCATCAGCACTGTGCCAGCGGCCATTTTTTGAATGTCATCAATGTGGGGCATTTGTACCGTCAAAATAACCTGTGCCTGCCACACGTCTTTTTTATCGCTGATTTTGACTTGTTCGCCAAAACGGTCGTCCGCAAAAAACGCGGCTTCGCCCATGCCTTGTTCAATTTTGAGCGTAACCCCCGATTGCAACAAGCGTTTTGCGATGTCGGGGGTCAGCGCGCAACGCCGTTCACTTGGCGTTTGTTCCTTAGGTACAGCCACACATAGGGGCATTTTGTACTCCTTTTTTGTTGTCAAACGGGCATTATATCAAGATTTGCGCTGTTGCCCGAGTTGAGATATAGTCTGCGGATTTTTTACGGTGTTTAACATGAAACAAAATTTTTGGGTCATCATTCCCGCCCGCCATGCTTCCAGCCGTTTGCCTGCCAAACCTTTGCTGTTGATTAACGGCCAGCCGATGATGCAACACGTTTATCAAAAAGCGCAAGCCAGCGGTGCAACACGGGTGTTGATTGCCACCGATGATGTCCGCATTCAACAAGCCGCACAAGCGTTTGGCGCAGACGTGTTGATGACGGCCAGCAGTCATTTGTCGGGAACTGACCGTGTGGCGGAAGCGGCGCGCTTGGCGGGTGCAAGCTCTGAACAAATTATTGTCAATTTACAAGTCGATGAACCGTTGATTGCGCCTGCGCTGTTGCAACAAGTGGCCAGCGCGCTGGCCGAGAGCAACGCATTGATGACCACGGTGTCCGAAGTGGCCGATGATGTGCAGTTGAACGATGCCCATGTGGTCAAAGTGGTGTGTGATAACCAAGGATTTGCCCTCTACTTCAGCCGCGCCGCCATTCCATTTTTGCGTGATGCCAAGCCTCGGCAAACACCTGTGATGCGGCATATTGGTTTATACGCTTATCGCAACCACTACCTACAACGCTTCATCAGTTACCCTCAGGCCCCAATAGAACAAGACGAAGCCCTAGAACAACTGCGCGCCCTAACCCAAGGAGATAAAATACTCGTGGTAACCGCCTGTGCCAAAGCGGGAATCGGCGTGGATACTGCGGCTGATCTAGCCAAAGTACGTCATTATTTTGAGCAACCCCATGATTAAAATCCTATTCGTCTGCATGGGCAACATCTGCCGCTCCCCCACAGCAGAAGGCGTGTTTCGCCAATTGGTTAAAAACGTGGGATTACAAGCCCAAATCCACATAGATTCAGCGGGAACCCATGGCTACCATGTCGGCGAAACACCCGATAAACGTGCGCAAGCGGCGGCCAAAAAACGCAAAATAGACATCAGCCACCACGTCGCGCGGCAAGTTCACCGCGCAGATTTTGACCAACATGATTACATACTGGCCATGGACAGATACAATTATGAAATGTTATATCGGCTGTGTCCGCCCGAACATCACCCTAAAATACATTTATTAATGGATTTTGCACCCACTGCGCCCCAGCGCGAAGTGCCAGACCCCTATTACGAAAGGGATAGTGGATTTGAAGACGTGTTGGATTTGGTCAGCATGGCGGGACATGGATTGCTCAAACACGTTCAACAACAATATCTAATCCAATGAACACAAAAACCTTCTAAGTGATTGATGCTTAGAAGGTTTTTATACTGTTGCGGGTTGATTAAAAGAAAGGATGACCCAGCTTAACGCGGCGGCTCAAGTCATAAACGGCTTTTTCCTTGCCTGTCATTTTATGGGCCAACGCATCATAGGCTAGACTGGCCCAACCCAAATCGCCGAACACATCCACAATGCCTTCAGCCCAGCGCAGTTTTTCAAGGTTATTGCCCACATCCATGCCATTGCGGTACAAAGCACGCACTTCATCGGCCTTCATCCCATAGCCCAACAAACGTTTGGCCAGTTGCACAAAATCACGGGCAGATAGACAACGGGCCACAGCTTGCTTAAAAAACGCATCGGCTTTGCTGTCATCGCCCATGGCTTGCGCCATGTTGCCCATGTCAGCCAAGCTGAAGTGGTCGCCACCTGCGGCTTGAGCTTTGTCAAGTAACGCGCTGGCCCATGTGGCATCACCCAAATCGCCCCAAATGACTTTGGCCAGTTTGATGTAGTCATAGGATTGCGGATGGTCGCCGTTTTCGATTTTAGCCACCAACGCTTGATAATATTTTTTTGCCAAGTTTTTGCCAAAGTCTTTGTCGATCAATTGGGTGGCGGCACAAGCGGCCACTTGACGCAACGCATTGAAACCTGACACATTTTCCGCCGCTTTGTCCAATAATTGGCTGACCCATTTTTGATCTTGCAAATGGCGGTCAATCGAAGTGATTAAATCGCGTTGGGCATTGAGGTTAAAATCTTGATTTCGCATGGTTTTTTCGGTTGCGGTCAACAATTTTTGGGCATAAAATTTGTCGTCCAATTCATCCATCACTTGGTCAACCAGCCCTAAAAATTGACGGTTATTTTTGCAACCGCCTTCCCGTTTTTGAAATTCAGCGTATTTGCTTTGGTTGGCTTCGCGTTTTTGCAGTTTTTCTGTCACTTGTGCAGCCCATTCGGCATCGTCGGCAAAATGGGTTTTAATCGCAACAGTGACTTTTTTCATTTCATCCAAACTGGTCACCCGCTCTTCAGCGGCTTTGAGCAGGCTGGCGGCAAAATCTTTGTCGGCCAAATGGGTCAATACTTTATCAGCGGCTTGCAAATATTCGGGTGTGGCATGGGCCATTTCTTGGGTTTTTTGCAACACATCGCGTTTTAACGCATTGTTATTGCGTAATTTTTCATTAACCACATCGGCCAGTTTGGCAAAACCGCCAAAATCATGGGTTGCGGCCATCGCTTTGCGGTATAAACGCTCTGCGCCTTCGCCATCGCCGAGGTTTTTCAGCACTTCGCCTGCCATGCCGATAAAGTCGTTCGCGCCCGTGATTTTTTGTTCAGCGCGTTGATAAACTTCTTTAGCGTAATCTTTGTCTTGTAAATCATCGACAATCGCTTGTGCCAATTTGCCTAAATCCAGCGCGCTGGCGGTTTTGGCCTCAACTTTGGCATAAATTTCTTTGGCCAACGCTTTGTCATCCACGTCGGTGGCGATGGTTTTTGCCAAGTTTAACAATTGATTGCGGTCTTGAATTTCGGGCAAGGCTTTTTTATAGGCGGCGGCGGCGGCGGGTTTATTGCCCAATAAATGCCAATAGCTTTGCGCGATGTCTAAAAATTCATCGCCCGCCATCGCAAAGTTTGCGCCTTCGGCCAGCAGTTCTTTCACTTTGGCGGTGTCTGCCAATATGTTTTGATAGCCTGTGGCCAATTCAACATAGTCTTTGGGAAACTGGCAATCACTGGCCATGCTGGCTAAAATTTTGCGCGCTTGTTCGCCATCGGCAAACAAATTTTTCGCCCCTTGAGCATATTCAACCGCGCTGGGGATGTCAACGCAAAAGCGTTTGGCTTTTTGATACAAGGTTTTGGCCGCCTCGCTGTTGCCTTCGGTCAGCAAAGTTTGAGATAAACCGACGTAATCGCCCACGGTTTTGCATTTTTCTTCCACTTTGGCAAACAGGCTTTTGGCAAATTCTGCATCACCCAATCCTTGTTCAGCATAGTTGGCTAAGGTCAGGAATTCACTGACTTTTTTGGCTTCTTTGGCGGCTTGCTCTAACAAGGCTTTGCCGCGTCCTTTATCGCCCAAGTATTTGGCCACACCGTAACCAACCACAGCATATTCAGCACCTTCCATGCACATGTTTTCCGCTTGCTCGTAGACTTCGGTGGCATAGGCTGGGTCGTTTAAACCTGTGACAAACAACTCGGCCACTGCCGCATAATCGGCAGGAAATTGGCATTGCATTTCAGCTTTTAATAAAATTTCACGGGCATAGTTTGGGTCGGCAGGTTCAGCCAGTGCGTCTTTGGCCAATTGAATCCAGTCGTTTAATTCGCTACATGCGGCTTCTTGGGCTGCTAAATCTGCTTTTGTTGCCATGAAAAAGTACCTGTCGGTTGAAGTAAAGAGACGATAAACCCATAAACCGTGGGTTTGTGGGGCGAAAATTATACCGTATCTTATGGATTTTGTGCAAAAGCTGTTTGGGAAATGTTGCGAGTGACGTACATTAAAAGGGCGATGACCAGCAACAACAGGCTTGTACCCACCAATAAAGCGTAGTCTTCCAATTGGAGCAGTGAATATAACACCGTGTATAAGCTTGTCAACATGAACATAACCAGCAAACTACGGCCTATTTTCTTTAAAACGCTTAAAGTGTATGCGGTAATTAAACCGATGGTCACTGCGCTGGCGATGATGTAGGCGGATAAAAAGGCGATATGCTCGGCCAATGACAATAACAGCAGATAAAACAAGCACAAAGCCGCGCCGATTAAGCCATATTGCACATAGTGCATTTTAAGCGCAAGTGACAGCTCGAAAATTAAAAAAGTGATAAAAGTTAAAAAGATGAACAATACCGCGTATTTAACCGCACGCATCACCTGCGAATACAATGACACGGGTTCAAACAAATCAACCCCAACCGCGAATGCGGTTAAATTGTGTTTATCATCAGGCAGTTGCCATAATTGTGGATAACTGCGCGCCAAATGGGGAATTGACCATTGCGCTTGAAAGCCTTGGGCATGGATGTCGTGTTTGGCGGGCAAAATATCGCCTTGAAAACTGGGATGGGGCCAAGTCGATTGCAGGCTGATTTGACTGGTTTCGCCCAGCGGGGCAAATCGTAAGCCTGTACTGCCGTTGAAATTGAGTTTGAGTTGAAAATTGTATTGGCTTTGTGGCGCAAAATCGCTCAACAGCGCGTGAAAACCTTGGGGTAAAATGTCGGGCAAACGGGTGCTGGGTGATAAGGTTTGTGGTCGGCTGTTCCATTGTAATTTGGACACTTGATTGATGGCTTTGGTGTCGCTCAAACCGATGGCGATAAACGATTTATCCCAATGAATTTGTTCAATATGATTGGACAAGCTGTTGATGTCAGGCGGTAAAAATTGGCCTGTCAATTCCACCTCAGCGGTATAAACCAGCGCGTGATAAATGCCGCGTTGGCGTTCTTGTTCGTGTAATTGGGCTTGGATGGCCAGTTGTTGCGGCAAAGCGATGGCTTGGCGTTGGTTATAACGGGTGCGGTTGACGGTTTTGCTGTTGCCGTCTTTGTCGGTGATGTTTTCTTGCTCAATGATTTTTTCGGTGTAGGGAATCACCCAGACGGGGGCTTGCAGGCTTTGCGGTTGTCCCCAAATGTTGGCGATGCCATCTAAAACGCTATTATATAATGATTGACGTTCATAAACGATTTCGCTCACCCTGCTCACAGGGATGAGCATCAAAAAACCCATTGTTGCGATAATGACCAGCCGTAAATTGAGGGTATTGGCTTTGAACATGGGTTAAGGACACTCTTTGCTTTGTTTGGCGGCGGTTTCACCGAACACCCGCTCAGGTTCATCAGGCACAAGATGGCCTGTGGGAAATAAAGCCACATCAACCCGTCGGTTGCGTTGGCGGTCTTGGCGACATTGGTTGCTGGCGACAGGACGTTGTTCGCCAACCCATTGTTGATGAACACGTTGCGCATCAACGCCTTTTTGCTCAAGATAATCGGCCACAGCCATGGTGCGTTTTTGGCTCAATCGGTGGTTATAAGCCAGTTTGCCGCTGTTATCGGTGTGACCCGTCAATAGAATTTGAGCATGGGGGTTTAATAACAACACGTCGGCCAAATTATCCAACAGGGGCCATTCACTGTCGCGCAACACCGCTTTGTCAAACGCAAACAACACCCCGCCTTGCCAACCCCACGCCATACCCGCAGGTGGCCGTTCAGTATACGCTGACGTTTTGGCCTGTACGGTGTTGCACAGCGCGAAAAACAACACCAGAGAACAAGCGGTTTTCATGCTTAAGCCCGCGTTATTTTTCTTTCTCTTTATTGCCTGCGTTAGGCTTGGGTAATTCGGGTTTCATGTCTTTGGCATGAACCAAACTGCCGTTGATTTCCGCACCCATGGCCATTTCCAGCAAATTATAATAGACATTGCCAAAAACCCGCGCATTCACGGCTAATTCAACGTTTTCATAGGCATACACATCGCCCACCACGCGACCGTTTAACACCACATTGGGTACGCGCACTTCGCCTTCCACCATGCCTTGTTCACTCAAAGTGAATAAAGAACTGGATGTGTCTTCGGAAATTACACTGCCTTTGACACTGCCATCCACATGCAACGCGCCACTGAAGACAATATCACCATGCACTTCTGTATCCTGTCCAATTAATGAATCAATGCGGGTGGTTTTTTTCTTTTTACTCCCCCATAACATCAGTTTACTCCTTGCAATTATTTAATAGGAACCAATCTATCACCAAACGGCGTGCGAATCACTTTTTGCCCCGGTGGTACCTCTTCATCTTTAATCACCCGTCGTTTAAAGTCTTTATACAATTCACGGCGATGGGCTTCATCTTGCTTGCGTTTTTCTTTTTCTGCCTCAGTCAGCGGTTTTACTTTTTGATTTTGATTTAATTTTTGCAAAACCTGTTCAGTAATAAGGGCCTGTTTGGCTGCATCCGCTTCTGTTTTTGGCGGGGTTTGTATTTGATTGAAATCAAACTGCAATTGTTGCGCCGTAGGCTTACCCCGTTTCATGGTTAAGGTTGCCATTCTACCATTAACATGACAAGAAAGCCCAATTTGTGGTTTTGACTGGCGACAAGGCGCAGTTTCAGGATAAGAAATTTGCACCCGACGGGGATCCACCCGCGCCAAAGTGTAATCGGTGTACCCGCGAATGGGTTCAGGGCGGTCTTTATACCATGACTGTATCAATTTTTGATTGCTCGGGGTGCGCATGATGGCGGTAAAGCGGCTGCCGATTTGCGAAGTGCCTAACAACTCAAAATCATATTGAATTTTAGGCGGTTCAGGCGGTTTAGGGAGTGGTGGTGCGGGGGTCGGCAATGGCGTGGGTTCAATGGGAATGACTTTTTCCATCCCACGGTCACTGTCAAACAAATCAAACGGTGCCGTATTGGCGAAACTGTAATTTGTGCAACAAACGCAGAGCAAAAAAAACCATTTTTTTAACATCATCAATACAAATACACCAAATAACGGTCATGCCAGTGATTGTTTATTGTTGCAAGCTCAACCATCAATTCATAAATGCCCGCATAAGCCACTTGTCCCAACTGACCCGAACCCAACAGCGCAACCTTGCCAAACAAGGCCAGTGCAAATTCAGCCTCGCTAAACGGCCAAGGTGATTCAACCGCCTGATTAAGCGCGACTTTTTCCATCGACATGGCTTGACCATAAACCCAATAAATCGAATCCCGTGCCAAAGTTGCGCTCGGTTGATTCAAACGTAAAAACACATCGGCAGAAGAATGCGCCATCTTACTGAAAATCAAACCGAGTTGTAAAGTGTCCCCCGCTTTCAATGCGGATTGCAATGCGGGCTGAAAAAAATGAACGCCTTGTTTTTCAAAGGTTTGCGTTGGGTTTACGGCGCGCTCAGCATTCAACAAACCAAAACCAAACTGGGTATCAAAACCGATGTCCGCCAAATCCACCGTGGCTTGCAACAAATCGCGCAACAAGGTTTTATTGTCACGCGGTTGATAAGCCGCCATCAACGCCAACACCCCGCTGGTCAACGCCGTCGCGCCCGATGTGCCATGTACGATAAATTCCGCTTTGCCCCGTGAGGTGGTCAACAAACCGCGCCCCGGTGCGACTAAAGACAGGCCATCACCATAGTTACTGATTTCAAACAACTTTTTTTGGTCATCGGTCGCGCCCACCGCCAACGTCCATTGTGAGCTGGCAGGATAGCTGATTTGCGCTTCCCCTTCATTGCCTGCGGCAGCCGTGATGATTTTGCCTTGTTGCCACGCATACGCCAACGCCTCTTCCACCCACGCATCGGCTTTAGGCAGGCTGACGCTGAGATTGATAATCATCACATCGCTGTCTGCGGCGGCTAAAATCGCTTTGGCCATATCCGAGGAAAAAAATTCATCATTGCCCGCACGGTTGATTTTATACGGGACAATGGTGGCTTTTGGCGCGATGCCGCACACTTGTTTGCCGTTGTTGCACACCGCCGCGATGAGACCCGCCATGGTGGTGCCGTGACCCGACAACGTCATGTCGCTGGGGTCAGGGTCGTCATCGGCAAAATCATAACCTGCCGCCCAATCCAAATTGGCTGACAAATCGGGGTGATCTTGCTCTACGCCGCTGTCAATCAATGCAATGCGCACCCCCGCCCCTTGACTGTATTGCCACGCTTCTAACGCATTGATTTCAGGCAAAAACCACTGGGTTTTATAATCAGGGTCATTGGGTGGCACAGCCTCAGTGCTGACAAAATGGCCGACGGTGTCATGGTAGTTTGACCACTGGCGCAAGGTTTTATCCCATTCAACTTCAACCACCACCCGTTGTAATGCAGGCAATGAAAACAACCACTTGGCTTGACCTGATTGCAATGCAGATTGCATTGCCTGCCATTTTGCAACTGGCAATACCAGCCGCTGGGTTTGCGCCCCAACAACGGTATTGCACAACAGCAACAACCCCACTGCAAGACGGTATTTAAGCATATTAACCTTCTGTTTTCTCATGCGTTTTTCCGATTGAACCCACGACTAAAGCGGCAAAAATGGCCAAAAACAAGCCCAACACAAAAGCAACGGCAACGATTAAAGTGCGTTTGGGTTTGATCGCTTTTTCAGGCACATAAGCGTATTGGTCAATTCTGGCCACTTTCAATAATTTGGGGTTAAATTCCACGTCTTTTAAGCGTTTTAATTCATTTTCCATCTTGCGCAATTCAGCGATAAACGGCGCATCGTCTTTTCTGTTTTTTAATGCCTGCGAAGTTGCATTTTGCTCTAATAATTTCAGTTGTCGTTTCAAATTGGTCAATTCCATAATAAACGGGTCGTCACTTTTTCTGGCTTGCAATATTTTAACTTGTTCATTTTCCTGTAATTCCAGTAAACGTTTTTCTAAATCCCGCAATTCAGGGATAAACGCATCATCTGTGGTTCGTGCTTCCAATTCATTGATTTCAGCCGATAATGTTTTTTCGCCCATGAGGTACAACGGCTCGCTTTTGTTAATTTCAGTGAATACCATGGGTTGTTCTAACAGGTTGTTGGCATCATACTTTTG